>SLRI01000254.1 GCA_007131045.1 Rhodospirillales bacterium | reverse complement strand
GTCGTGAAAGACCACGCCCTCGCGCAGCACCAGCTCCAGCGTGGCACCGTCATCGAGCCAGTTGCGCTCGACCGCGAGGCCGGGCAGCAGCTCGCCCAAAGGTGTCAGGTGAACCAGGCGGTCGTAGACGGGAAAGAAGAAGGCCAGCGGCTGCCCCGTGGTCTCCCGGTCGGGGTCGAGGTTCTGGATCGCCCGGTCGTGGACGTAGGACAAGGTCGCGTCGGGGTCCAGCTCGTTGGCGGCGGCCGGTGCAGCGGCGGCGACACCGATGGCCAGCACGGCGGCACTGGCGAGAAGGAGGTGGTGCCTGTTCGGCTTTTGCATCTTGCTCTCCCTGATGTGTTCCGGTGGCACTCGTGCCGCTAGCGGCGGCAGGAGGCACGGTTTTGGCGACGCGGCGTGCGCGTCGCGAAGATCGGCCGGCGGTCACTCATGTGATCTCGCCGGCTGATGGTCTAACGCAAAGCCGCCGGGGTCGCAACTCGGCCCGGATCAGACGGCGGAGCGGCCGTAATAGAGCATCACCAGATGCTCGGCCTCGGCGAAGAACAGCCAGCGCTCGACCGCCGTGCCGACGACGGTGGCGAGGGCGGCGAGAGCGAGGATGACCGGGACGATGCTCGGGCTCGCCGGCAGTGCTAGGAGAAGTCCTGCGGCCGGGATCGCCCAGCCGGCGACGAGCGCCAGGCGGCGGAGCTTTTGCTTGTGCTTGCGGGCGATGCGAAAGCCCATCTCGTCCAGGATGTAGTTGCGCTCGCTGTGCGGCGCCTCGACCAGGTGTGCCGGGCCGCGCTCGGCAAGGCCGATGGCGTCGGCCGTGGTGGCCGTCGGGGTGGCGCTGTCGATCGCCTGCCAGTAGCGCCATTTGAGCGCCCAGGCGGCGGTGAGGAGGAGGAGGGCGAGGAGGATGGCGGGGGCACCGATGCCGGTGAGCCAGGCGGCGATGGCGAGGCCGAGAATGGTGCCGCTGGCAATGCCGAGCGCCAGATAAACCGGCGGGACCATGGGGTGATGCCAGCGGGGGATCGGCTTCAGCGACGCGTAGATCATCGCCGTGCAGTAGATGGTGACGAGCGAGAGCAGCACGGTCGCCAGCGCCAGAATGGGGCTCAGGTGTTCGACCATGATCCAGAGCCCGGCCATCGCCAATGCCGGCAGGTAGGTGGCGATGGCGGCCACGCCCTCACGGGAGAGCCAGGACGAGCGCCATTGGCTGATGGCCCGCCAGGCGCGCTCGGGGTGGCCGAGGTGGAGGGTAGAGGAGAGGAGGCCCGCCGTCACCAGGAGGAGGGCCGGGCCGAGGAGGGCGACGCCGCTCGTGGTGGTGACCGAGACCAATCCGAAGAGCCCGGCGAGAGCGGCGAAGGCCAGAAGGCCGTAGCCGGCGCCGGAGGCGGTCGTGAAGAAGACGATCGAGGGGGCCGGGTGCAAGGGGAGGGATCCGGATCAGTCGGCGAGAACACGGTCGAGCCAGCCGAGAAAGCCGCCCGGGGCGGGCTCGAGGGCGGCCTCCGGCTGCGGAGCGGCCGGTTTGCGTGGCGGCAGGTAGCGGTTGGTCGGGCGATAGCCGAGCTCGGGCATGAGGGGAACGCCCTCGCGCTCGGCGACGAGCCTCGAGACCGCACTCTCGGGATCGCCCAGGTCGCCGAAATGGCGCGCCTTGGCCGGGCAGGTGCGCACACAGGCCGGCTCGCGCTCCTCCACGGGCAGGTGCTCGTTGTAGATGCGGTCGATGCAGAGCGTGCACTTCTTCATGACCTTGGCGACACCGTCCATCTCCCGGGCACCATAGGGGCAGGCCCAGGCGCAGAGGCCGCAGCCGATGCACTTGGCCTCGTCGACCAGCACGATGCCGTCCTCGGCGCGTTTGTAGGAGGCACCGGTCGGGCAGACGGTGACGCAGGCCGCGTTCTCGCAATGCAGGCAGGAGCGGGGGAAATGCACTGTGCGGCCGCAGCCGCCGGTATCGGCGTCCTCGACCTCGAAGCCGTGCACCCGGTTGAGCCAGGCGCCCGACGGCTCGAGGCCGTAAGGGTCCGTGTCGGCCAGGGGCGAGGCGGTGGACGAGGTGTTCCACTCCTTGCAGTGGACGACGCAGGCCTGGCAGCCGACGCAGGTGTCGAGGTCGATGACCAGGCCGAGCTTTTTGGCGCTCGGGTTCTTCGGGAGATCGGTCATCGGCCGGCCTTGACGGCGTAGGCGACGGTGGCGGGAGGCTTCTGGCCGTTCGGCTGACGGCTGATGGCTGGCGGCGGGTCCTCGCGATGGTCCTCGGGCAGCTTCTCGACCTTGACCCGAAGGTCGTACCAGGCCGCCTGGCCGGTGACCGGGTCGGCATTGGCGTAGCGGTAGCCGCCGTCCCGGGCGGGCAGGAGGTCGTCGATCAGCGGGTTGAGCAGGAAGCCTTCCGTCGCCTCGGGGATGGCGCCTTCGAGAGCCCAGGAGCCCTTGCGCTTGCCGATGGCGTTCCAGGTCCACACGGTCGAGGGATGGACGCCGGCCATCAGCTTGGCCCGGCCGGTTACGCTGCCGTGGCGGCTGCTGATCCTCACCTTGTCGCCTTCCTCGATGCCCAGCGCCGCGGCGGTGGCGTGGTGCATGTAGAGCGCGTTCCGGCTCAGGATCTGCCGCAGCCATGGGTTGTGGCCACCCCAGCTGTGGTACATGAACATCGGCCGCTGCGTCACCGCATGCAGCGGGAAGGCATCGCCGTCGACCACCGCCTCGTCGAACGGCGGATACCAGATCGGCAGCGGGTCGAAATAGTCTGCAATGCGCCCTCGCTTGTCGTCGGGCGGCTGGACCTTGCCGTGGCCCTGGGCTGCGAGGCGGAAGCGTTGCAGGGGCTCGCTGTAGAGCTGGAGGATGATCGGGTCGGGTGCGTCGATCAGGCCCATCTGCTTGGCGAACGCCAGATAGGCGGCGTTGACGTGCTTGAAGTAGCGGGCCTCGGCCGGGATCGGGTGGGAGAAGAAGCAGCCATTGGCGATGTAGCGGTCGAGCTGCCCCGGGTTGGGCGCACCGACGCCGTGCCGCTCGCCGTCCTTGCCGCGCCAGCCGGCCAAGGGGCCGACGCCGGGCTTGCGCTCGTGGTTGACCATGTAGTCGGCGTAGCCGCCGGGAAAGCGCGGGCCGCCGTCGTCGCCGGTGAAGGCGGGCAGGCCGAGCCGGGCGCCGAGCTCGATCAGCACGTCCTGGAATGGGCGGACGTCACGATCCGGCTTCACCACGGGCTGGCGGATCGAATCGGCGACGGCGTCGGCCGAGCCGATCGGGCGGTCGAGAAGCGAGATGCAATCGTGCCGCTCCAGATAGGTCGTATCGGGCAGAATCAGGTCGGCATAAGCGACCGTCTCCGAATAGAAGGCATCCGAATAAATGAACTTTGGGATGACATAAGAGCCGTCCGGCTTTTTCGCGGTCAGCATCGCCGCCGTCTCGGTCGAGTTCATGGCCGAGTTCCAGGCCATGTTCGCCATGTACATGAAAAGCACGTCGATCTCGTAGGGATCGCCTCTGAAGGCGTTGCCGATCACACTGTGCAGCATGCCGTGCAGCGCCAGTGGCGCATCCCAGGAGAAGGCCTTGTCGATACGTCTGGGGCTGCCGTCGTCGTCGAGGATCAGGTCCTCGGGCCGGCGGGGGAAGCCCAGGGGTGCTCCGGCCATCGGCATGCCGGGGGCGATCTGGTCGGGCCGCCCAGCCGGCTGGGGCCCTGGCGGAATGGGGCGGGGGAAGGGGGTCTTGAAGCGGAAGCCGCCGGGCGTGTCGATGGTCCCTAGCAGGATCTGCAGGAGGTGGATGGCGCGGCAGGTGTGAAAGCCGTTGGAGTGGGCGGAGATGCCGCGCATGGCGTGCATCGCGACCGGCCGGCCGATCATTTCGCTGTGGCGCTGGCCCCAGGCGTCGGTCCAGGGCTGGTCGAGGATCAAGGGCTGGTCGAAGGCGGCAGCGGCCAGCTCGGCCGCGATGCGGCGGATGGTCGAGGCCGGGATGCCGCAGGTTTCGGCGACGGCTTCCGGCGCATAGTCGGGGCTGCTGTAGCGGCGGGCGAGGAGCTCGAGCACCGGCACGGCGCCGCGGCCGTCGGCCAGCGTGAAGCGGCCCTTGAACGCCGGCTTCACCGTGGGGTCGGCAGGAGCAATGCCGCCTTTCGTGCCCACCAGCGGCCGGCCATCGGCGTCGCGGGCGACCAGGCCGTCATCAGCGTCGCCCGGCGCGTCGATCACCAACCAGGCAGCATTGGTCCACCGCTGCAGATACTCGAGGTCGACCTTGCCGGCGTTCAAGAGCTCGTGGATCAGGCTCATCACGAAGAGCCCGTCGGTGCCCGGGCGGATGCCGATCCATTCGTCGGCGATGGCGGAGTAGCCGGTGCGGATCGGGTTGACCGAGACGATCTTGGCGCCCCGCCGCTTCAGTTCCGCCAGGCCCAGCTTCAGGGGGTTGCTGTCGTGGTCCTCGGCGACGCCGAAGAGGAGGAAATAGCGGCTGTGCTCGAAATCGGGCTCGCCGAATTCCCAGAAGCTGCCGCCGATGGTGTAGAGCCCGCCCGCCGCCATGTTGACCGAGCAGAAGCCGCCGTGCGCCGCATAG
>SLRI01000383.1 GCA_007131045.1 Rhodospirillales bacterium | reverse complement strand
CTCTCGGGCATCGAGTTCGAGCTCGAGCCGGGCGAAGCCTGCGGCGTCATCGGCCCCTCGGGCTCCGGCAAGTCGTCGCTCTGCCGCCTGATCGTCAGCGCCTGGCAGCCGTCCTCCGGGCATGTCCGGCTCGACGGTGCCGACGTCACCGGCTGGAACCCGGACGATCTCGGGCGCCATGTCGGCTACCTGCCGCAGGAGGTGGTCCTCTTCGCCGGCACCATTGCCGAGAACATCGCGCGCATGGGCGCGGTCGACGACGCACAGGTCATCGAGGCGGCCCGTGCGGCCGATGTCCACCGGATGATCCTGCGGCTGCCGCAAGGCTACGAGACCCGGGTGGGGCCCGGCGGCCACCGCCTCTCGGGTGGGCAGAAGCAGCGGGTCGGCCTCGCCCGCGCCCTCTTCGGCGATCCCGCGCTGATCGTGCTCGACGAGCCCAACGCCAACCTCGACGGCGCCGGCGAGCTGGCCCTGCAGACCGCCTTGGAGAACGTGCGCGGGCGCGGCCGGACGGTGCTGGTGGTGGCCCACCAGGCGAGCGTGCTCCGCAACATGGACAAGATCGTGCTGCTGAAGGACGGCCGCGTTGCATCCTTCGGCGAGCGCGACGCGGTCCTGCAGACGGTGATGCGACGCAATCTCCCCGTTGCCCGAGACAAGGAGCAGGCGAAGCTCGCAGCCCCCAAGACCGCGAAGCTCGCACCAGCCACGACGAAAGCCATTGGCCATGATTGACCCACCAAGCGTTCACGACTGGCTCCTCGCTCAGTCGGAAAATTTCCGCGCCTGGCTGAACGAGGCGGCAGCGGTCGGGGGCGCCTACCTCGGTGATGCCGCGGCAGGGACGACGGCCTTCCTCGCCCGCCACGGCCTCGAGATCGATGGGCGCGTGGCGCTGCCGCTCCTGGCGCTGGTGGCCATCGTCCTGGTAGTGGCCGTGGTGCGCTTGTCCCGGCGACGGCAGGTGGCAGCCCCGATGGCCGCAGCGCCCCAGCCGCTCGCCCGTGTCGTCCGCACGCCGGCCATCGTCGGCTACACCGCACTCTTCGTCTTCTTCGGCGGGTTCGTCACCTTCGCCGCCGTGGCCCAGCTCGCGAGCGCTGCCGTCTCGCCCGGCGTCGTCAGCCCCGACGGCAGCCGCAAGACCATCGCCCACCTCGAAGGCGGCATCGTTCGAGCGATCGGCGTGCGCGAAGGCGACGTGGTCGAGCAGGGCCAGATGCTGGTGAGCCTCGAGGACGTCGGCGCCCGGGCGGAATTCGAGGCGCTGCGCGAGAGCTTCGTCAATTTCGTGACGATCGAGGCGCGGCTCCTGGCCGAGCTCGAAGAGCGGGACACGATCGAGGAGCCCGCAGCCCTCGCGCCCTACCCCGAGGACGCGGTGACGCCGGCGATGCTGGCGCAGCAGCGCCTCCTGGAGAGCCGGCGGGCCACCTTCACCAGCCGGGGGCAGATCCTGGAGCAGCGAATCAAGCAGCTCGAGGCCGAGATCGCCGGCCTGCACGACGTGATCGAGGCCCAGGACGAGCAGATCGCGCTGATCGGCGAGGAGGTCGAGACGGTCCAGACGCTTTTGGACCGTGGCCTCGGCAATCGGCCGCGGCTGCTGGCACTGCAGCGCGAGGCTGCCGATCTCCGCGCCCAGCAGGCGTCCAGCCGGGCGAGCATCGCCCGGCACGACCAAGCGATCGGCGAGACCCGCATCCAGCTCTTGACCATGACCGAGGCGCATCGCGAGAGCGTCTCGCAGGAGCTGAGCCGCGTGCGCAGCGAGCTCGCCACCGTGCGCAGCCAGCTGCCGTCGCGCGAGGACGTGCTGGCCCGGACCATCGTCACGGCACCCACCGACGGGACGGTCGTCAACCTGCGGGTCAGCACGGAGACCGGCGTCGTCCGCCCGGGCGAGCCGCTCTTGGACCTGGTCCCGCTCGAGGCCAACCTGATCATCGATGCCCAGGTCAACCCGATCGACATCGACGTCGTTCGCGCCGGGCAGGCAGCCCGGGTGGTCTTCCCCGCCTACGGCCAGCGCAACCTGCCGCAGATCACCGGCCAGCTGCGCTCGATCTCGGCCGACCGGATCACCGACGAGCGCAGTGGCGAGCCCTACTTCCTCGCCAAGGTCGAGGTCGACCCGCTCGAACTCGAGCGCGTCGCCCCGGAGGTCGAGATCAGCCCAGGCATGCCGGCCGACGTCATGATCCTCACCGGCGAGCGCACCCTCCTCGACTACCTGCTGCGCCCGTTCCTCCGCTCCATGACGCGCAGCTTTCGGGAAAGCTGACCCGCCGGGGGGCTCGAGAAGCGGCCGGCGACCTAGCCCGGAGCGGCGAGCTGCGCCTCACGGCGGCGCCGCTGCCACTGGAACATGGCGTAGCCGGCGAGCATGAGGGCGAAGGCCACCGCGGTGGTCACGCTGGCCAGGGCCGGGACTTGCGGGGTGTAGCCGGACTGCATCTTGGCGCTGAGCCAGCCGGGCACGGTCTGGTCTGCGCCGGTCGTGAACATGGACAGCGCGAAATTGCTCCAGGAGAGCAAGAAGGCGAAGATGAAGCCGCAAGCGAGGCCCGGGGCCAGTAGGGGCAGGGTGATCTCGCGAAAGACCTGTAGTCGGCTCGCCCCCATGTCGAACGCCGCTTCTTCGAGCGCCGGTTCGTAGCCGTAGACCTGGATCGAGACGACCAGCGTGGCGACCGGCGCGATCCAGACGAGATGCGCGAAGACCGCGGTCTGCCAGGATGGCGTGATGCCCAAGGCCGAGAACCAGAGCAGCAGGGCGAGGCCCAGCACCGCCTGCGGCATGAAGATCGGCAAAAGGATCAGCTTCTGGAACAGGCTGCGACCGCGCCACTCGAAGCGGGCGAAGGCCAGCGCACCAAAGAGGGCGAGCACCGTCGCGATCCCGGCGACCAGGATGGCGATGGTGAAGGATGTCGTGACGATGTCGCGGATCGAGAGCGAATCGAAGACCCTGCCGTACCATTCGCCGGTCACCGACGGCAGCGGGAAGCTGAAGTAGCGGGACGGCGAGAACGAGGCCAGGAGAACGGTCACGATCGGCGTGTAGAGAAAGGCGATGGCGAGCCCGAGGGCGAAGCCCAGGGCGATGCGCGCGGGTTTGCCAATGGTGAGCATGAGCTGGTCCTTCTAGCCGCGACCGAACAGATGGTCGAAGTCGAGCCGCTGCAGGACCGGCCAGACGAGGCCGATCGCGATCAGCACCACGAGGACGGAAAGCGCCGAGCCGCGCGGCCAGTCCTGCCCGAAGGTGAAGGCTTTTTGGATGTCCTGGACGATGGTGGTGATTGCCTGGCCGCCCAGAAGCCGGCTTTCGTTCATCGCACCCAGGCAGAAGATGAAGACCAGGAGCGATCCGATGGCGATGCCGGGCAGCGCCAGTGGCAGCTCCGTCTCCTTGTCCGGCTCCAGCACCTCCAGCCGTTCGAAGCGCAGGCCCTCGACCTCGGCGTAGACCCTTTTCAGGATAGCCGCGGCAGCCGCGATCTCCCTGCCGTCGAGCGGGTCGAGCGGATGCTTGGCCGCGTTGCTGTCGGGCGTCTCGACCTCATGATCGTCGATCTCGGGCAGCGTCCCTGCAACATCGTCAATGCTCGTTACGGCCATGCGTCGCTCCCTAGTCTCGGCAATCTCCCGGCAACAGCGAGCAAAGGTCGTGCCAACCCAGGAGGTGTTCCTTCTGGCGCGCCGATCGACGTATTGCGGTGACCGTCTGCGGTCGTTAGAGGCAGGGTTGCCCAAAAAAGGCGCCCGACGGAGCTGTAGCCCTCCGACTCGCGGACGAAGACAGCCCTCGAGGCCAAGGAAGGCGATCTCGGGCGCGGAAGCTTTCGGCGTCTTTTGCAGGCTGAATCGTCGAATCCTGAGGGCGTTCGCCCACGGCGACCACCGACCCGAAGCCGGCCGATGGACGGGCGGTGCCGCCGGCGGAAAAACCTGGCCGGTCTTAACTTTCGGTTATGTGGAAAAGCGTAAGCTCAGAGGCGGTGGCTCTGGCGGGCGGGCTTCGTTCGGGCTTCAGAGCACCAGTATCTGGAAGGCCAGGTCGCGGATGAAGTAGAGGGCGAGGATGAGGACCATCGGCGAGATGTCGATGCCGCCGAGATTGGGCAGGATGCTGCGGATCGGGCGGAGCAGCGGCTCGGTGATCCGATGCAGGAAGTCGCCGATCGTGTAGATGAAGCGGTTGCCGGTGTTCACCATGTTGAAGGTGACGAGCAGGCTGAGGATCACCATGGCGATCAGCAGCCAGATATAGATGGTGATCACGGTGTTGATGAGGTTGTAGAAGGCGATCATCGCGGCTCCGGCTGGTCGGCATGGTGAGCGGTGGCGGGCCTCGACGGCCGCGGGTCGGTTGGCTGATTGGGGACTTACGCGGCGGGCCGGTCCGTGACAAGGTTTTCGACCGGCAGCGCGCCTGGCGCACGAAGACGCTTGACAGGCGGGGTGCCGGGCACCGATATCCGGCGCACCTCGTGGGGCCGTAGCTCAGCTGGGAGAGCGCTAGAATCGCACTCTAGAGGTCGCCGGTTCGATCCCGGTCGGCTCCACCACTTCCCGTCCGTGCCCGTTTCAGCCGACCAGCCG
>SLRI01000348.1 GCA_007131045.1 Rhodospirillales bacterium | reverse complement strand
CCATCATGCGGCGATCCAGCATCGACCGCGTAGAGAAGCGAGTGACCAGCAGGAGCGAGCCACCCCAACGTAGGAGAAAAAAGAAGCGGAGCAGCTTGACACCAACGACCCCAATCAGAGAGGGCTCTCAGGGCATGAGCTGGCCGCCATTGACCTCGACGACCTGGCCGGTGACGTAGCCGCCGAGCGGCGCGGCCGCGAGAAACAGGAAGGCACCGGCGCAGTCGTCGCCCGAACCCAGGCGTTGCAGCGGAATTTTGATTCGGGTCGCCTCGAGCTTCTCCGGGGTCGAGTAGATCTCGTGGAACTCGGTCATGATGGTGCCGGGCGAGACGGCGTTGACGCGGATGCCGTCGGCAGCGAGCTCGGTGGCGAGCGCTCGGGTGAAGGTCGAGACGAAGGCCTTTGCCGCCGAATAGAGCCCCGAGCCGGCACTGCCGCCGGTCCGCGCCGAGATCGAGGTGACGTTGATGATGCAGCCGCGGCTCGCCCGGAGCGCCGGCAAGGCGGCCCGCGATGCGCTCACTACCGAGCGGGCGTTGAGATCGAACACCCGGTCGATCGCCGCATCGTCCATCTGGGCGAGCGGCGTGCGCTCCAGCATGTGACCGGCATTGTTGATCAGGACGTCGAGGCCGCCCAACGCGGCCACAGCCTGCTCGACCACCCAAGCCGGTGCGGTGCGGTCGGCGAAGTCCGCCCGCAGCAGGACGGCGCCCTCGATCAGGCCGGCCTCGGCGGGCTCGCGCCGGTGGTGCAGGGCCAGCCTGGCGCCGGCCGCGGCGAACAGCCGGGCGGCCGCGGCACCGATGCCGCGACTGGCGCCGGTGATCAGAACGCGCTTGCCTTCCAGCCCCGGATCGATAGGTCTAGCCACGGTTTTCTCCTCTGCCAGAGCGCGCCCGAGCACACAGGATCCGAGCCTTGCACGCAACCGCCATCGTCGACGGGGTCGGCGCCTTCATCGACGCCTACGAGGGCTTCTTGATCGACCAGTGGGGCGTGCTCCACAACGGCGAGACCGTCTATCCCGGTGCCCACGAGGCGCTAGTCGAGCTCGCCCGGCGCAACAAGCGGGTGATCCTGCTCACCAATTCCGGCCGGCGGCGCTCGTTCAACGAGGAGCGGCTGCGCGAGCTCGGCTTCAACACCGGAGCACTCGCCGGTGTCGTCACCTCGGGCGAGGCGACCTGGCAGGCCCTGCACGAGCGCGCGATCGAACCGTTCAAGAGCCTCGGACGGCGCTGCATCCTGTTCACCCGGGCCGACGACACGGGACCGGTGGACGGGCTCGACCTCGAGGTCGTCGAGGATCCGGCCGAAGCGGATTTCATCTACCTCACCTGGCTCGACGCGCTCACCCACTCGATCGACACGTTCGACCGGGTGATCGCGGCAGCCGCGGCCCGCGACCTGCCCATGATCTGCGCCAACCCCGACCGCGTCGCCCCGACCGAGGGTGGCCTGACCGAGGCGCCGGGCAGTCTCGCCGAGCGCTACCGCGCGATCGGCGGCCGGGTAATTTATGTCGGCAAGCCGCATCGGCCGATCTACCAGGCCTGCCTCGACCTGCTGCCGGAACTCGAGCCGCACGAAATCTGCGGCATCGGCGACAGCTTCGAGCACGACATCTCGGGCGCCAAGAACGCCGGCCTCGCCGCCGCCTTCGTCATGCGCGGCATCCACGCCGAGGCCTTCCCGGAAGCGGCCAGCCACGCGGCGATCCGCAAGGCACTCGACGATCTCTCGAGCGCGCACGATACCGTCGCCGACTGGGCGCTGCCGTTCTTCCGGCTCTGAGCGCCCCCGGTTGCCGATCCTGGCAGCTTCCGGCATGGTAACTTCCAGGGCGCAGGCAGCGGGCGCGAAAACTTCGGTATCCTGCTCGGTAACTTCGACCGGCCCTGATCGGGCGCCGCGACCGTTGCAAAGCCGATGGCCGGGGCCAGACGCATAGCCCGATAAGCCTGCGGCATCTCAATACGCGGAACAAGGACGCCGAACAGGATAGCTGCACCGATCCGGAAGTGCCGGTGGGTGCAGGGAGGATCATCCTCCCTGCTCTTCTTTATTGTTCCATGACCGCCTGCGAAGGCGTGTTCGGCATGCGGCAATTCGGCTGAGTTGGGTGTCGTGGTTTTCGATGCGGCGACAGGGGGGTCGGGGCGGACTATATTGTGGGTGGGACGGGTTGATTTCGAGGCGTGGTCGATGGGGTGGTTCGGCAAGCTTTTGCTGCCGGTCGTGGTGGTGGCCCTGGCCTTGGGTGGGGCCGGGTACTTGCGCGCGACGCGGCCGATGGTCGAGCCCGAGCCGGTGGTCGAGAAGGTTTGGAACGTGCGGGCGACCGAGGTTCGCTATGCCGAGCACCAGCCGGTGCTGGAGTTGTTCGGCGAGCTGGTGGCCACTCGGGAGCGGACGCTCGAGGCGCCGGTTGCCGGGCGGGTGCTCGATGTGGCTGATGATCTCGTCGACGGCGGCAGGGTCGGGGCGGGTGCGGTCTTGGTGCGGCTCGATCCCTTCGTCTACGAGGCGCGGCTGCGTGAGCTGGAGGCCGAGCGGCGTGAGCTCGAGGCCAATCGCCAGGAGCTCGAGCTGAACCAGCGGGCGCAGGCCGATCTGCTCGAGCTCGGCCGCCAGCGGCTGGCCATCGCCGAGCGCGAGTACGCGCGTTTCGAGCGGCTCGAGGGGCGCAATGTCGGGACGGCGGCCCAGGTCGATGCGGCCGAGAGCCGGGTGTCGGCCGAGGCGACGTCGGTTCGCCAGATCGAGCGGGAGATCGAGAGCCTGGCAGCGCAGCTCGAGCGGCTGGAGGCGCAGGCCGAGCGGCTGGAGGTGGCGCTCGAGCGGGCCCGGCGCGAGCTCGACGACACCATCGTCCGGGCACCTGCCGACGCCTTCGTTCAGGACGTTCAGGTGGCGACCGGCAAGGAAGTCCGCGCCTTCGATCCCCTGGCCCGGCTGATCGACGAGGCCGGGCTGGAGATCCGCTTCGCGCTGCGCGACGCCGAGTTCGGCCGGTTGTGGGAGGCGGGGCTGATCGGCCGTGAGCTCGACGCGGTCTGGCGACTGGGTGCCACCGAGTTTCCGTTGCGGGCCGAGGTCGAGCGGATCGAGAGCCGGATCGACGCCAGCCGGGCGGCGGTCCAGGTCTATGCGCGGATCACCGAGAATCCGGCGGCGGCACCGTTGCGGCCGGGTGCTTTCCTGCACATCCGGCTGCCCGATCGGCTGGAGGAGGATGTGGCAGCACTGCCCGCCACCGCGCTTTTCGCGGAGGGCACCATCTACGCCATCGACGCCGGCCGGCTGGTGCCGCACCGGGTCGACGTGGTCGATCGCGGCAACGGGCTGGTCCTGGTGCGCGGCACGCTGGACGAGGGCTGGCCGGTGCTGACCAGTCGGCTGGCCGAGGTGCAGCCGGGGCTCAAGGTCGAGATCGTCGAGTGACGAACGGGGGGCAGGGTTCGGGCGGGTTGATCGGCCTTTTCGTCCGGCATCGGACGGCCGGCAATCTCTTGATGGTGATCATGCTGCTGGGCGGGATCATCGCGCTGACCCAGCTCAAGCGGCAGTTCTTTCCGGATTTCGGCATCGACGTGGTGGCGGTGGGCGTGGTCTGGCCGGGGGCCACCGCACTCGATGTCGAGGCCAATATCGTGGCGTCGCTGGAGCCCGAGCTTCGTGTGCTCGACAACGTCAAGCGGGTGAGCTCGACCGCGGCCGAGGGCTCGGCCAGCATCGCCGTCGAGTTCGAGCCCTCGAGCGACATGCAGCAGGCGCTGAGCGAGGTCGAGCAGGCGGTGGCGCAGGTCACCACGCTGCCCGACGACAGCGAGCGGCCGACCGTCCGCCGCATCGTCCGCTACGACAACATCACCCGGCTGGTCCTTTCGGGCCCGGTCGAGGAGGCGCTCTTGAAGGCCTGGGCCAAGACGATCCGCGAGGAGCTCCTGGAGGCGGGTGTCGACCGGGTCACCTATTTCGGCAAGCGCGACGAATCGATCGAGGTGGAGCTTTCGCCCGGTCTGCTGCGCCAGCTCGAGCTCACCGTGGCCGACGTGGCAGCCCGCATCCGCGAGGTGGCGCAGGACATCCCGGCGGGCGAGATCAGGGGTGCGATCGACCTGCAGCCGCGGGCCATGGGCCAGCCCCGCGATGCCGCCGACGTGGCAGCGATCCCGCTTCTGACCGCGCCCGAGGGCCGCCGGATCACCATCGGCGACGTCGCTGATGTCACCGATCGGTTCGACGACCGGGCGACGGTCGCGCTCCGCCGCGGCCAGCCGGCGATCGAGCTGGTGGTCGAGCGGGCGTTGACCAACGACGCGCTGGAGATCGCGGCCCTGGTCGATGCTTATCTCGCCGAAGTCGAGGGGCGGCTGCCGCCCGAGCTCATGCTCGAGCGCTACGACTACGTGGCCGCACTGATCGAGGACCGCATCGCGTTGCTGGTCAAGAACGGCGCCACCGGGCTCGCGCTGGTGCTGCTCATTCTGTTCCTCTTCCTCAACACCCGGGTCGCGTTTTGGGTGGCGATCGGCATCCCGGTCGCGATGTCGGCGATGCTGTTCTTCCTCTGGTGGCTCGGCATGACGATCAACATGATCAGCCT
>SLRI01000027.1 GCA_007131045.1 Rhodospirillales bacterium | reverse complement strand
GGGCCAGCGACGGCCGGCCCGTGGCCGAAAGACTGTGGTCGATCGTGTCGGACCTCATGATACCAACTCCGAAAATGTGCGACGGACCCGACGAGGCCGTCTCCCATTGACAAGATAAGTGGCGCTCAGACATAACGGAAACGAATGTTTCTTATCGCTATGATAAGCGAACTTTATAGAGACGCGGAGCGGAGCCCCGGCCATGCGGCGCAACATCGACACCAGCCTGCTCAGGAGCTTCGTCGCTGTCGCCGAGACCGGCAGCATGACCACGGCGGCCAAGCAACTGCACCTGACCCAGGCCGCCGTCAGCCAGCAGATCAAGCGGCTGGAAGAGCTGTTCGACCGCCAGCTGTTCGACCGTGAGCAGCGGCGGCTGGCCCTCACCTCGAGCGGTGGCATGCTGCTCGCGAAGGCACCGCGTCTCTTGGCCATGAACGACGAGATCTGGGCGACCATGACCGCCCCGGAATTCGTCGGCGAGGTGCGGCTCGGCGTGCCGGGCGACATCATTTCGGCCTACATCCCGCCAATCCTCAAGAGCTTCGACAAGGCCTGGCCCGACGTGCGCGTCTTCATCGTCGCAGGCGTCACCGTCGATCTCCAGGAGCAGCTGAAGAACGGGGATATCGATCTCTGCCTGACGACCGAGCAGAATCCCAAGAAGGGCGGCGAGAAGCTGCTTCGTGAGCCGCTCGTCTGGGTCGGTGCACCCAATGGCACCGCCTATCTGCGCGATCCCCTGCCGGTGGCGCTGGGCGACCAGTCCTGCATCTTCAGGAACGCCGTGCTCGAGCGATTGGCCAAGGAGGGCCGCAATTGGCGCTCGGTCTGCGATACGAGCGCCATGCAGCCGCTCTATGTCAGTGTCGAGGCCGATCTCGGCGTCACAGCACTCCTGGCCTCCTCGGTACCGCCCAATCTCGTGGTCCTCGGCCCCGAGGCCGACCTCCCCAGGCTGCCCGACTTCCACATCTGCCTCTATCTGCCGCGCGCCGGCAGCACCGAGATCGCCGACGAACTCGCCCGGCATATCAGGAGTGCCCTGGTCCAGGGGCAGAAGGTGCAGGCCGCCTGAGCGCGGCGAACGCGCCCTTCATCGCTGCGGCTTGCCTGCTATAAGGGCGCTGCTCCTGCAGCGTCACCGGAGGCTCGCGGCCCTTGACCGAACTCGTTGCGCAAAACGTCTTCTACGAAATCGCGGCCCTGTTGACCCTGGCCGCCGCCGTCGGCTTCCTCGGCATTCTCGCCCGCCAGCCCTTGATCGTCAGCTTCATCGCGGTCGGCATCATCGCCGGCCCGTCGATGCTGCACGTCACCCGATCGCCCGAGCAAATCCATCTTCTGGCCGAGCTCGGCATTGCGGTGCTGCTCTTTCTCGTCGGCATCAAGCTCGACGTGAAGCTGGTCCGGACCCTGGGCACCGTGGCGCTGATCACCGGGCTCGGCCAGGTCGCGTTCACCGCCGGGATCGGCTTCTTCATCTGCCTCGCCCTCGGCCTCGATATCGTAACCAGCATCTACGTCGCCGTGGCGCTGACCTTCTCGTCGACCATCATCATCGTCAAGCTGCTCTCGGACAAGCGCGAGATCGACAGCCTGCACGGCCGCATCGCGCTCGGCTTTCTCATCGTCCAGGACATCGTCGTGGTCTTCGCGATGATCGTGCTCTCCGCGATCGGCATTGCCGGGCCGGCCGGCGCCGAGAACGGCAGCGCCCTCGGTGGCCTCCTCCAGGTCCTGGGCGGCAGCGTCCTGCTCCTCGCGTTCGTCCTGGTCTTCATCCGCTACATCGCCGACCCGCTGACCGAGCGCATGGCCAGGGCACCCGAGTTGCTGATCTCCTTCGCCATCGCCATGGCCGCACTCTTCGCCGCGATCGGCGACGTCGTCGGCTTCGGCAAGGAACTCGGCGGGCTCCTCGCCGGCGTGGCGCTGGCCTCGACCCCCTACCGCGAGGCCATCGCCGCCCGTCTCGCCCCGTTGCGCGACTTCCTCGTCCTCTTCTTCTTCATCTATCTCGGAACCCAGCTCGACCTCGCGGGGCTCGGCGAGAACCTCGCGGCCTCCGCCGTCCTCTCGCTCTTCGTGCTGATCGGCAACCCGCTGATCGTGCTGATCATCATGGGCGTGATG
Organism: Rhodospirillales bacterium; assembly: GCA_007131045.1. Taxonomy (GTDB): domain Bacteria; phylum Pseudomonadota; class Alphaproteobacteria; order Geminicoccales; family Geminicoccaceae; genus SLRI01. Next base: position 2,491 of record SLRI01000027.1, on the reverse strand, counting down.
GGCTACCGCAAACGCACCGGCTTCCTCGCCGGCCTGACCGTGGCGCAGATCAGCGAGTTCTCGCTCATCTTCATGGCGATGGGCATCACGCTGGGTCATGTCGACACCGGTGCTTTGGGCCTCGTCACCCTGGTCGGTCTGATCACCATCGCCGGCAGCGTCTACATGATCACCTACAGCCACATTCTCTACGCCTGGCTGGAGCCCTTCTTGACCGTCTTCGAACGCCGGCACACGCCCGCCGAGCAGGGCCTGGACGAGGGGGTCAAGGGCCAGTACGACGCCATTATCTTCGGCCTCGGCCGGTTCGGAACGGCGATCGCCACCCGGCTCGAGCGCGCCGGCCTCCGCGTGCTCGGCGTCGACTTCAATCCATCCTCCGTCCGCCGCTGGCAGCAGGACGGCCGGGACGGCGTCTACGGCGACGCCATGGACCCCGAGTTCATCGCCCACCTGCCGCTCGTGCACGCCAAATGGGCGATCGCAACCATGCCCGCCCACGACACCGGCGTCTTCCACGAGGACCCGCGGATCGCCCTGATCAATGCGCTCCAGGAGCAGAACTTCACGGGTCGCATCGCGGTCACCAACCGCCACGACGCCGAAACGGCGATCCTGCAGAAAGCCGGCGCGCACCTCGTTCTCGAACCCTTCCAGGACGCCGCTGATCAGGCCGTCCAGCTCATCGCCGGGGACGAGAAGCCCGAGCGGCTGGAGCTCGAGGACCTCGAAGGGCAAAAGGCGATCGCCAAATAGGCAAGCCGAAGGCCGGTCCCGTTCGCCTAGAGGTGCAGACCCCACTACCTGATCGTTGCATCAGCGGAAACGAACCCTTCGTGGCGCAGAGGTGCCCGAAGCGACGGTCGGTGCCTATCTGCCGTGAGTGCAACCAACGATAGGGGTGGATCCGGTGACCAAGGTGCTCGTCGTCTACTACAGCATGTACGGCCACATCGAGACCATGGCGAACGCCGTGGCCGAGGGGGCGAAAGAGGTCGAGGGGGTCGAGGTCACCGTCAAGCGGGTGGCCGAGTTGATGCCGCGCGAGGTGGCCGAGAAGGCCGGTGCCAAGCTCGACCAGGACGCCCCCGTGGCCGATCCCAAGGAGCTCGCCGACTACGACGCGATCATCGTCGGCACGCCCACCCGCTTCGGCAACATGGCGGCGCAAATGCGCAATTTCTGGGACCAGACCGGCGGACACTGGGCCAGCGGCGCGCTCATCGGCAAGGTCGGCAGCGTGTTCACCAGCTCCGCCACGCAGCACGGCGGCCAGGAGAGCACCATCCTCGCCACCCACGTCACCCTGCTCCACCACGGCCTCGTCATCGTCGGCCTGCCCTACAGCTGTAAAGCCCAGATGGGCCTCGACGAGATCAAGGGCGGGTCGCCCTACGGGGCTTCGACCATCGCCGACGGCGACGGCAGCCGCAAGCCGTCGGAACAGGAGCTCGGCATGGCCCGGTTCCAGGGCCGCCACGTGGCCGAGATCGCCAAGAAGCTGAAGGGCTGAGGGAGAAGAGGGATGGGGCTGCTCGTCGACGGCAAGTGGCAGGACAAGTGGTACGACACCAAAAAGAGCGGCGGCCGGTTCGAGCGCTCGGCGTCGCAGTTCAGGAACTGGGTGACAAAAGACGGCAGCCCCGGCCCGTCCGGCAGCGGCGGCTTCGAGGCCGAAGCCGACCGCTACCATCTTTACGTCTCGCTCGCCTGCCCCTGGGCGCACCGCACGCTCATTTTCCGCAAGCTCAAGGGCTTGGAGAAGATGATCGACGTCTCCGTGGTGCACTGGCACATGGCCGATGAGGGCTGGACGTTCGAGAGCGACGAGGCGGCCACAGGTGATCGGCTCTACGGGCTTGGACGGCTGCACGAGCTCTATACCAAGGCCAAACCCGACTATAGCGGCCGAGTGACAGTGCCCGTCCTCTGGGACAAAGAGCAGGAAACCGTGGCGTCGAACGAATCGGCCGAGATCATCCGCATGTTCAATTCGGCCTTCGACGGCGTCGGTGCGGCACCCGGGGACTTCTATCCCGTGGACCTTCGGGCCGAGATCGATGCGGTCAACGAGCGCGTCTACGAAACGGTCAACAACGGCGTCTACAAATCCGGCTTCGCCACGACCCAGGACGCCTACGCGGAGGCCGTGACCCAGCTCTTCGACAGCCTCGACTGGCTCGAGGAGCGGCTGTCGCAGCAACGCTACCTCGTGGGCGAGCGGATCACCGAGGCCGACTGGCGGCTGTTTACCACTCTCGTCCGCTTCGATCCGGTCTATGTCGGCCACTTCAAGTGCAACCTCAGGCGGCTCGTCGACTACCCCGCACTCTGGGCCTACACTCGCGAGCTCTACCAGCATCCGGGCGTCGCCGAGACGGTCGATTTCAACCACATCAAGCAGCACTATTACGGCAGCCACGGCACGATCAACCCGACCGGCATCGTGCCGCTCGGGCCGGTGATCGACTATGCCGAGCCGCACGGCCGC
>SLRI01000471.1 GCA_007131045.1 Rhodospirillales bacterium | reverse complement strand
GATGGCCAGGCTCGGCGACATGCGCGACATCGACACCTTCTTCACCGACCTGCCACCACCGCCCGAGCTCACCGCCGCCCTGGAGACGACCAGCACCCGGCTGGTGGTCGCCGGCGCCTGATCGGAACCGATCTCTCGGGCGGAACCGATCCGAAAACCCATCGTTGACCGGGCAGAGGAAACGCTTTTCAGCGTGACCAACGATTCGGAGGAGACGATGCGACAGACCGCAATCGCAACAATGACAGCGATCGCGCTCGCCGGTGTATCGGGCGCGGCGCTGGCGCAAGCCGAGACCGAGGCAGCAGAGGCGGAGCAGCTCGGGGTCGCCCAGTTCTGCCTGGATCAGCTGACCCTGTTCACCGAGCAGATGGCCGAGGACGGCTACTGGTTCGTCGGCTTTCGCGGCGGCTGGGGCGGCGCCGGCTACGCGACCCCGCCGACGGCTGCGGTCGGTGCGCCGCGGCCGCCCGGGGCCGTGCCCCCGCCGGTCGCGGACGAGCCGGCGCCACCGGTCGCCGATCCGCCGGTCGGCATTGCCGAGCTCGGCCCCTTGGGTGCCGCGGCCTGGCCGGTCTCGCCGAGCTTCGAGCTGCGCAGCCTGCAGACTGCAGCTGCCGTCCTCGCCTATCGCGGCGATTCGGAGGGCTGCAATTTCGTGCACGGCCGGCTGCAGCAGGCCTATGACGAGTACGTCATGCAACTCCAGGAGTTCGGCGTCGAGCCGGGTGACGTGACCTTGTGGCGACAGGAGCAGATCGCGGCCGCGATGCCGGTGGCGGAGGTCGAGCACGTGCTCGGGACCGGCGAGATCATCGGCACCGAGGTGCGCAGCCCCGAGGACGGCCATCTCGGCAATATCGAGGACGTGGTCGTGGCGCCGGACAACGAGACGATCGACTTCGTGATCGTCGGCCACGGCGGCTTTTTCGGCTTCGCCGAGGAGCATGCCGGTGTGCCTTGGGAGCGTTTGTTGATCACGCCGGGCTTCGAGGCCTTCATTCTCGATGCGACCGAGGAGCAGTTGGCGAACGCGCCGCAGGTCGACCCGGATCGCCCTCGCTCCCGTGAGGCGCACGCCCAGTGGGCGGAGGAGATCGAAGCCTACTGGCAGTAGCCGTCCGCCTTCTCGGTCACCCCACGCTCGAGCCCCGTCCGCAGCATCGCGGGCGGGGCCTTTTTTCGGCTCGCGCATCGGCAATTGCTGCGGCAGGTGGTGGGCCCGGCAGGATTCGAACCTGCGACCAGACCGTTATGAGCGGCCAGCTCTAACCACTGAGCTACGGGCCCGTCCCAGGCAGCTATAGAGGAGGGGGTCGGGGCGGGACAAGCCGCGACGATTATCTTCTTGAATTGCCGAAGAGCAGGCGTATGTCGAGCGCCGCCATCGCCGACAATCGTGTCGCGATGGGTGGAGCAGGAACGTCCATGCCAACAACGAGAATCGGGCTGTTCGCCCTCGCTGCCGCAGCCTTGGCCGCGAGCCCGGCCGTGGCCGCGGATGCCGCCAACGGCGAGAAGGTCTTTCGCCAGTGCCAGGCCTGCCACGTCGTCGACAAGGAGCAGAACCGGGTCGGCCCGCACCTCGTCGGCATCATCGGCCGCCCGGCCGGTGCCGCCCAAGGCTTCAAGTATTCACCAGCCATGGCCAACAGCGGCATCACCTGGACCGCCGACACGATAGCCGCCTACCTCGCCGATCCCAGGGGCTACGTCAACGGCAACCGAATGGCCTTCGCCGGCCTCAAGAAGCCCGAAGACATCGCCGACGTCATCGCCTATCTGGAAAACGCCGGCAGCTGATTCTTTCGTACTTCCAAAGTAACGGAGGGGCGCGGGGAGGATCATCCTCCCCGCTTTTCTTTCGCGGGCGGTAGACAATTTCATCGTCTTTCGATATGCTGCGTGGCGCCTCGAAGCCGGCTCGCGACAGATCGGGCATGGCGTGCTAATAAACAGCGAGCAGGGCATGAGGACGTATGATGACGGAGTGGGCATCGCGCATCGAGGTCGATGCAGAGCGGCTGGGCGGCAAGCCGGTTGTCCGGGGAACGCGCATCTCCGTGGCCCTGGTCGTCGCGATGGTCGCCGACGGCTGGGACGAGCGCGGCATTCTCTCCGAGTACCCGTCGCTGACGGTTGCGGACATACGTGCCTGTCTGCGTTACGCTGCGGCGATGCTGGAGGATGAAAGGCGCTTCCCGCTGCCGGCCGGCTGAGATGCGGTTTCTTGTGGATGGGTGGGGCGCGGGGAGGCGCTGCAATCCCGTTCTCTAATTTACCCTGCCTGTGCAGTTCGGCCCTACGTCGATACGTTCGCCGGTGCAGCTATCGAGCAGGTCGGAGATGAGAACGATGACGACGCCCACGGCTGAGGTGGTGACGCTGACCCGGCCGAGCATGGCCGACGACGCGCGCCGAGCGCTGCTCGGTGGGCTCTTTCAGCCCTTGGGCAAGCTCGTGAGTGCCGGGACGCTCGGCCCGCTCGCCGGGATCGGCAGTACGGTCGTCGATGTCGTCGCCAAGTTCAAAGCGGACGAGTCCACCCAGGAGGCCGCCTGGCGGCTGGTCTGGCTGGCGCTCCGGGATGCGATCGACGATCTGGCGGATGCGGCCCGCGTCCCGACGACGGCCAAGGATTCGATCGACACGGAGCATCTCCTGCAGCTCGGCGGGGACAAGGTCGAGCTGGACCGGATCGAGGTGCCGTGGGGGTTCCTGAAGCGACCGCGCGACCTCCCGGTGCTGCAGCCGATCGCGGCGAATCTGGAGCGGGCGCTGGTCTATCTCGGCACCGAGCCCGCGGCAGCGCGGGCCGCTTCGCAGCGCCTGCCGGAGCGCTTCGGCGCCTTCTTCTACAAAAGCGCCATGCAGCATCGCGACCGGCTCGATCAGCTGCACGTTCTCCTGGACTCCGAGCCGGCCCGGGCGCTGCACCAGTCGCTCAACTGGCTGGCCTATGGCGCCCATCTGGCGAGCGAGTTGGACGCCCCACTCTTCGCCGGCCCGTTCTCGCTCCGCCAGCTCTACCAGCCGCTCCGGGGCTATTGGACCAAGCGGCTGGACGGTAAGCAAGGCCGGGTGAAGGAGCACCACCACGTGGTCGATCTGGCCGAAGCCTTCGACGCCTGGCTGGAGCCCTTCGACAAGAATGATGCGTTGCGGGTGGTCGCCGGCCTGCCGGGCTCGGGCAAGTCGAGCTTCGTCAAGTGGTGGGCGGCGAGCGTGATGCAGCGCGAGCCAATGATCCCGACGCTCTTGGTGCCTCTGCACTGTTTGGACACGTTCGATTTGGAGCGCGAGATCGGTGCATACGCAAAGGACTGCGGCTTTCCCGTCAATCCGCTCGCCACCGATGCTGGCGAGCCGCGCCTTCTGCTCATTCTCGATGGTCTAGACGAGCTGGATGTGGACCAGAAGCGCGGCCGTGAAGCTGCCTCGGCACTGGTCATGGCGGTCGACAAGCTGCTTTGGCGAAAGAACGAGCGCGGCTTCCAGCTGCAGGTGGTGCTGGCCGGGCGGGCGCTGATCATCGAGAGCCTGCAGGGCGAGTTCAACCGCGAGCGGCAGATTTTCCATGTTTTGGGCTACGCGCCACGGAAGGAGGGCAACGACTGGGATGATCCGGGCGATCTATTAAAGAACGATCAGCGGCAGTGCTGGTGGCGCTGCTGGGGTGGCTTCTCGGGTGAGGGACTTGCGGGACTGCCCGCCGAGATCGCGGGCAACAAGAACCTCGCAGATCTCGCCGACCAGCCGCTCCTGAACCACCTCCTGGCGATCACCCGGCAAGACAACCCGGCGGCACTCGATGCGACGAGCAGTGTCAACAGCGTCTATGACAGCCTGCTGCGCAGCGTTTGGGAGCGCACCTGGGGGGAGAGGGGGCAGATCGCGGTCGTCAAACGGCTGACGGTGGAGCAGTTCAATCAGCTATTTGAGAGCATCGGCCTCGCCGTGTGGCAACACGGCGGTGGCAGCACGACGCTGGACGAGGTCGCCAGGATTGCCAAACTGGAGAAGCTGGAGAAATTGCTGCCGGCGTTCACGGAGGAGGCGAACGAGGGCGCGCTGGCGTTGCTGACCGCCTTTTTCTTCCGCCGCGCCGGCAGCGACGAGACCTTCGAGCTGACGCACAAGACGTTCGGCGAGTATTAAGCCGCTCGCAGGCTTCTTCGATTAATTGAAACGCTGCGGAGACGGCTTACAGATCTCACCTACGAGGAATCCGAAGGTCTTCGTCTGTGGTACAGTCTCACTCACGCTAATGAAGTCACGGCGGAAATCCTCGACTTTCTCTTAGGTGCCCTTCGAACGATGAGAGTTGACGACGTTTATTCGCTGCGCGCTGCACTGATAAGCCTGTTCAATCGTAATCTCCGCACAGGCATGGCGCATGAAGCCATCAACGACGTGAGACCGCCGGCCCATTTTCGGGAAGCACAGCGCTTCGACGCCGCGGCCGAGTTAGCGCTATTTGCCGCAATAGGTTGCTGCAGTTCAGCCATTATCAAAATGAGCCCTTTGCATGACTGCCAACCCGCTGTTATGATACGACAAATCGAGCTGGAGGTGGCGGTTCATGCGGGTTGACTTCGGGCAGGGTAATCTGGTCGAGGCGTTTGTCCGGCAGCG
>SLRI01000204.1 GCA_007131045.1 Rhodospirillales bacterium | reverse complement strand
AGGCGCAGATGGTCGGCGTCGCGGTGCCGGGCGGGGTCTACACCCACATCGCCGGGATCGACATGGTGCGGGTCGGGCCCGAGGAGTTCTACGTGCTCGAGGACAACGGCCGCACGCCGTCTGGGGTCTCCTACATGCTGGAGAACCGCGAGGTGATGATGCGGCTCTTTCCGGATCTCTTCGCCCGGCAGGCGATTCAGCCGGTCTCGCATTATCCCGAAGAGCTCCTGGCCACCCTGACCAGCGTCGCCCCGCCCAACTGTCCGGGCGAGCCGGTGGTGGCCCTTCTGACGCCCGGTTTCTACAACAGCGCCTATTACGAGCACTCGTTCCTGGCCGACGAAATGGGCATCGAGCTGGTCGAGGGGCAGGACCTCGTGGTCGAGGACGGGGTGGTGAAGATGCGCACCACCCAGGGGCTGCGTCGGGTCGATGTCATCTACCGGCGGATCGACGACGCGTTCCTCGATCCGCTGGCCTTTCGCCCGGATTCGGCTCTGGGCGTGCCCGGCCTGTTCGATGCCTACAAGCGCGGCAACGTCACCCTGGCCAATGCGGTCGGCGCCGGGGTTTGCGACGACAAGGCGATCTACACCTATGTGCCGGAGATGATCCGCTTTTATCTCGGCGAGAAGCCGATCTTGAACAACGTGCCGACCTGGCGCTGTGCCGAGCCCGACGACCTGGGCTACGTGCTCGACCACCTGGACGAGCTCGTCATCAAGGCGGTGCACGGCTCGGGCGGCTACGGCATGCTGGTCGGCCCGCACGCCGCGAAGGCCGAGATCGAGGCGTTTCGCGAGAAGTTGAAGGCCAGGCCCTTCGACTACATCGCCCAGCCGACGCTCGCCCTTTCGACCTGCCCCACCTTCGTCGACAGCGGGGTGGCGCCGCGGCACGTCGATCTCCGGCCTTTCGTGCTCTCGGGTGCCGACGAGGTGCGGATCGTGCCGGGCGGGTTGACGCGGGTGGCCCTGAAGGAGGGCTCGCTGGTCGTCAATTCGAGCCAGGGCGGCGGCACCAAGGACACCTGGGTGCTCGCACCCGAGGCGACCCGCCGCTTCGCCGCGCAGGTGGCTGCCGGCCAGAGCCAGAATCAGGGCCAGAATCAGGGCCAGAGCCGGAGCCAGAGCCAGAGCATGGGGAGGGTCTGAGGCGATGCTCAGCCGTAGCGCCAGCAATCTCTTCTGGCTCGCCCGTTCGGTCGAGCGGATGGACTATGTCGCCCGTCTTTTGGACGTTGCCCAGCGCATGTCGGTGCTCACCACCTCGTCCGCGGTCGACGAGTGGCGCTCTGCGCTGATCGCGGCCGGGGTCGAGGACGGCTTCGACAGCCTGCACGGGGCGACGGACGAGGCGGCGGTCGTGCATTATCTGACCAACGAGCCGAGCAATCCGTCGAGCGTCATGAACTGCCTCTTTCAGGCCCGCAACAATGCCCGGGCGGTGCGCGCGCAGCTTTCGATCGATGTCTGGGAGGCGATCAACGGCGCCTATCTCGAGGCCCGGCAGTTCACCGAGGCGACCTATGGCCGGGACAATTTCCCGATCTTCGTCGATTGGGTGAAGCGCCAGGCGGTGGTCTTCAACGGCGCCTATTCCAACACGATGCTCAGGACCGACAGCTTCTATTTCCTCAGGCTCGGCACTTTCATCGAGCGGGCCGACAACATCGCCCGCATTCTCGACGTGAAGTACCACATCCTGCTGCCGAGTTTCGAGAAGGTCGGCGGCTCGATCGACTACTACCAGTGGGCGGCGATCCTCCGCTCGGTCTCGGCCCGGCGCAGCTACCACGTGCTCTACAAGGGCCGGGTGGTGCCGTGGCAGGTGGCGGAGATGCTGATCCTGCGTCCCGAGATGCCGCGCTCGCTACGCTCGAGCTTCGAGCAGGTGATGCAGAACCTCGACATTCTCGCGGGCCGCTACGGCGGGCGCTGCGGGGCGCCGCATCGGCTGACGGGCGAGATGCTGGCCAAGCTGCGCTACAGCTCGATCGAGGAGATCTTCCAGACCGGCCTGCACGAGTTCCTGACCGAGACGATCGAGCGGACGCTGGTGATCGGCAAGGAGATCGACGCGTTCTATCTCAGTTGAGGCTGTGTCGTTCGGAAGGTCGGCAGCGCCGGGTCAGTCGCCGCCGGGGGCGTGATGGCGGCGGATGAAGCGGCGGACGTCCTCGACGATGGTCTCCGGCCGGTCGAGGAAGATGTCGAGGTTGGTGAGCAGCGCGTCGCCGGGCATCGCGCCGCTCGATGTGAGGCGGCGCCAGAGCGAGACCGGGCGGAGGCCGTGATGCGCCGGGTCGGCGAGGGCGAGAGCCAGATAGGGCACGCGGCTGCGGCGGGTGCGCAGGACGACCAGCCGGGCGTCCTGGATCTCGCGCCAGGGAATGGTCCGGTCGCGGTGACCGTTCAGCGTCAGGGCCGAGGGCGTCAACGCCAGGACCCGGCTGCGCCCACCGTAGCGGGCGATCGTGACCAGCTTGGCAGCACCGATCGCCAGGCCCGCGGTGAGCAGAATCGAGGCCAGCGAGCCCGCACCGTCACCGATGCCGACGACGCCGATCCCGAGGCGGTTGCAGAGGCCGCCCAAGGGGGTCGCGAGCAGCATGGCGACGATGGCGCCGACGGCGAGCGGGAAGACAGCGCGCGAGACGTCGCCCGGGCGGTGGACAATCGTGTCGGCGGCGGCGAGCGCCCGGCATCGGGCACTGCGGAAGCGCTGCTTTTCGACCAGATCGACGATCAGCCAGAGCCCGGCCATGCCCAGAGCGATCAGGGCCGTTTGCTGCGGCCCGAGCGGGTTCTCGCCCATCAGCCGCGGATCGCCGAGGAGCACCGCCGCGAGGCCGACGGCAGCCAGGACGAGCACGCGCAGTAGCTCGATGGCGGGCGAGGGCTCGGGGGCGTGGATCGACCGGGTGGGCACGAGCACTCCGCATTGCCGAGACGGTGCCACTGTTGCCCAAAAAGCTGAAGATTTCGTGAAGGCCTCAGACGATTTCCGGGACGTCCCAGACCTCGCCCGGGCGGAGCGGGCGGAAGCGGTCGCAGGCGATGCCGTGCCCGTCGAGGGCAGCCTCGAGGTCGCGCACTGGCTCCTCGATGCCCTCGTTGGTGAGCTGGAAGGTGCCCCAGTGGTGGCCGGCGGCGACCGCGGCGTTGCAGTCGGCCATGCCCTTGACGGCTTCCTCGGGGTTCTGGTGCTGCGCCTTCATGAACCAGCGCGGCTCGTAGGCGCCGACCGGCAGCACGGCACAGCGAAAGCCGCCGAACTCGTCACGGGCGTGGCGGTAGTCGCGGCCGTCGTTGTAGCCGGCATCGCCGACGATATAGGTGCGGCCGGCGGCGCTCTCGACGACGAACGCCGCCCAGAGCGCCATGTTGCGGTCCTTGATGCCGCGGGCCGACCAGTGATGGCAGGGCAGGAGGTGGATGCGGACCCGGCCCTCGGCGGTGCCGTGCTCGATCGTGTCGCCCCAGTCGCGGGCTGCGACGCGCATCGCCGGCACGTCGTTGGTGATGATGGTGTCGTTGCCCAGAGGGGTGACGACCAGCGGGTCGTGGGTCTCGCGCAGCCGGCCGAGGGTGATGGTGTCGAGGTGATCGTAATGATTGTGGGTAACCAGGACGAGGTCGATGGGCGGCAGGTCGTCGAAATCGATGCCGGGCGGATTGGCCCGTGACGGGCCGATGAACTGGACCGGGCTGGCGCGCTCGGACCAGACGGGATCGGTGAGGATGTTGAGCCCGCCGGTCTGGATCAGCAGCGTGGCGTGGCCGACCATGGTGAGGCGGAGCGCGTCCTCGGCCACGCGTTCCGCCGGCTTTGCCGAGGGCAGCGGGCTCGGGTAGTGGTCGGGCCATTCCGCACGGTCGCCCGCGAGCTGCCATCGGAGAAAATCGCCGAATCCCTTGAGCGGCGTGCCGCCGGGGTTGAAGAAGGTGGTGCCGTCGAAATGGTCGGAGGGTGGCCCCTGGTAATAGGGGTTGCCGCCGCCGACGAGTCGCGTGCCGCAGGCGGCGAGCACGGCCGCCAAACCGGCCGAGAGGGCGGCGAGGGCGCCCCCGGTGATGAATTGTCGGCGATGCATGGCCGGGCAAATAGGCGCGGCGGGCGGACCGTCAAGCCAGGGTGCTGTGCCTCAGAACTCCGGGGCCAGGGTCACCTTGATGCCGTCGAGCTCGGCATTGAACTTGATCTGGCAGCTGAGCCTCGAGTTGTCCTGCACCTCGAAGGCCTCGTCCAGCATCATGTTCTCGTCGTCGTCCGGCGTCTGCAGCTTGTCCAGCCAGTCGGTGTCGACGTAGACGTGGCAGGTTGCGCAGGCGCAGCAGCCGCCGCAGGCGGCTTCGATCGGCAGGTTGTTCTCGCGGATGATCTCCATGACGGACCAGCCGATCTCGCCCTCGAGCTCGTGCTGCTCACCGTCGCGGTCGATAACGAAGACTTTTGCCATTCAGGCCACGCCCAATTTCTTGTGGAGGTCGGAGCTCGATGTCGTGTAGCGGAAGACCAGCCGTTCTTCCGGCCGGGCATATTTGAACGCCTTCTGGCACATCAGGGCGCCTTCATGGAAGCCCGAGAGGATCAGCTTGAGCTTGCCCGGATAGGTGATGATGTCGCCGATCGCGAAGATGCCCTGCTGGTT
>SLRI01000696.1 GCA_007131045.1 Rhodospirillales bacterium | reverse complement strand
TCAGGCGCCGGCGACCACCAGCCGGGTGCTGGTCGTCTCCAGGGCGGCGGTGAGCTCGGGCGGTGGTGGCAGGTCGGTGAAGAAGGTGTCGATGTCGCGCATGTCGCCGAGCCTGGCCATCGCCGGCCGGCCGAGCTTGCTGTGGTCCGCGGCGAGGAAGACCCGCCGCGCGTGGCGGATGATGGTCTGCGCCACCTTGACCTCGCGGTAGTCGAAGTCGAGCAGCGTGCCGTCGAGGTCGATCGCACTGATCCCGATCACCGCGATGTCGACCCGAAACTGGCTGATGCTGTCGATGGTCGCCTCGCCGACGATCCCGCGGTCGCGCGCCCGAACCACGCCGCCGGCGACGATCACCTGGAAATCCTCGTTGGCCGCCATGATGGCGGCGACGTTGAGGTTGTTGGTGATCACGCTCAGCCCCGCATGATCCATCAGCGCCTTGGCGATCTCCTCGTTGGTGGTGCCGATATTGATCGACAGCGAGGCGTGATCGGGGACGTAGTCGGCGACCGCCCGGGCGATCCGCTGCTTGGCCTCGAGGTGCAGGATCTGCCGGCTCGAATAGGCGATGTTCTGCACGCTCGACGGCAGCGCCGCACCGCCGTGGTAGCGCTGCAGCACGCCTTCCTCGGCGAGCTCGTTGATGTCGCGGCGGATGGTCTGCGGCGTCACCTCGAACTGCTGCGCCAGGGCCTCGATGGTAACGAAACCCTGGCGCTGGACCAGCGCCACGATCTCCGCCCGGCGGCCGCCGAGGTCGGTCATCTAGGGGCTCGGGCGCGGGCTCGGGTCATGCGACGGTCGAGCGGACGCGGGCCACGGCCCTGGCCCAGCCGTCGAGCCGGGCCTCGCGGGTCGGCGCATCGAGCTTCGGCGCGAAGTGGCCGTCCGCCCGCCAGCTCTCGGCGATCGCCTGCATCGAGGGATAGACGCCGACGGCGAGGCCGGCGAGGTAGGCGGCACCCAAGGCCGTGGTCTCCAGCACCGCCGGCCGCTCGACCGGGCAGTCGAGGATGTCGGCGAGGTACTGGCAGACCCAGTCGTTGGCGACCATGCCGCCGTCCACCCTGAGCGTGTCGGGCAGCACCCCGGCGCCGGCCGCCTCGATGTCGTCGCGCATCGCGGTCAAGAGATCGGCCGTCTGGTAGGCGACCGATTCGAGGGCGGCGCGGACGATGTGAGCACTGCTGCTGTCGCGGGTGAGCCCGATGATCGCGGCTCTCGCATCCGGATCCCAATAGGGGGCGCCGAGGCCGGTGAAGGCCGGCACGAGATAGACCCCGCCGGTATCGTCGAGGGTGCGGGCCAGGGCCTCGCTTTCGGCGGCGTGGCTGATCGCCCTGAGCCCGTCCCGGACCCATTGCACGGCGGCCCCGGCGATGAAGATGCTGCCCTCGATCGCATAGGTCGGCTTGCCGTCGAGCCGCCAGGCGATGGTCGAGAGCAGTCGGTTCTGCGACGGCACCAGCCGCCCGCCGGTATTGAGGAGCGCGAAGCAGCCGGTGCCGTAGGTGCTCTTGAGCATGCCGGGCTCGAAGCAGGCCTGGCCGAAGGTCGCCGCCTGCTGGTCGCCGGCCATGCCGGTGATCGGGATATCGGCGCCGAGCAGGCCGGCCTCGGCGACGCCGAAGGTGCCGCTGTTGTCCTTCACCTCGGGCAGCATGGCGCGCGGGATGCCGAGCCGCTCGAGGAGCCGGTCGTCCCAGTCCTGCCGGGTGATGTCGAACAGCATGGTGCGGCAGGCGTTGGCGGCGTCGGTGGCGTGCACCTTGCCGCCGGTCAGCCGCCAGAGGAGGAAGCTGTCGACGGTGCCGCAGGCGAGCTCGCCGTGCTCGGCCCGAACCCGCGCACCCGGCACCTGATCGAGCAGCCACTTGAACTTGGTGGCGGAGAAATAGGCGTCGATCAAGAGGCCGGTGGTCGCCTTGACGTGGTCCTCGAGCCCCTCGGCGACCAGCTCGCGGCACAGGCCGGCGGTGCGCCGGTCCTGCCAGACGATGGCGTTGTGGATCGGCCGGCCGTTGCTGCGGTCCCAGACGATCGCGGTCTCGCGCTGGTTGGTGATGCCGATGGCGGCGATGTCGGCGAGGTGCCGGCCGCACCGCTCGATGGCGTCGCGGGCGGACGCCATCGTATCGGCCCAGATATGCTCCGGGTCGTGCTCGACCCAGCCGTCCCGCGGATAGAATTGCTGCAACTCGCGCTGCGCCGAGGCAACGGGCTTGCCCTGGGAATCGAAGATGATCGCGCGGCTGCTGGTCGTTCCCTGATCGAGTGCCAGAATGAGGTCGGCTGCCATGACGCTCTCCGCTGCATCGTTTGTCGTTCAGCGTTACTGACGCCTTTTTAGGCCGATCAGGCGGTATTCGTCGAGGCGGGCGATGCAGGCCGCGGCTGTTCGGTCAACGGGGACGTTGCTCGGAGAGGTGGGTCGCATCGCTGACGACGACGACCCCGATCGTCGATCCGGCACCGGGGCCATTCGCGCGGTCGACGCGCCACCAGCCGAACGCATCGCCGCAGGTCATGGCCTGGGCGTAGCGGGCACGCACCTCGTAGGTGCCGGCGCTGGCCGGAATCGCCAAGTCGAAGCTCGCCGGCTGCCATCCGTTGCTGCTCTGCAGACCGCTCCAGATGCAGGCCTGGGCCGCCTCGGCACCGGCGAGGCCGACGACGATCTGGTTGATGGCGGTGCCGCACTCGAAGCAGTCGTGCTCGAGCTCGACCGTGGCGTTGATCGTCCCGCCCTGCCCCAGCAGGAGCGCGTTGCCCTGCTCCTCGAGACTGAGGTTGCGCAGCCGGAAGCGGATCCCGGTCCCGCCGCCGTAGGGCTCGGTGAAGACCGCCGCGGACGGGGCGATCAGCGGCGCGTTCAAGAGGCCGAACTGATCGCGGACCTGCTTGAGCGACGCCTCATGGCCGCCGATGTCGTCGCGATACTGCTGCACCTTCTGCAGATCCCGCTCACCCGGCTCCTTGCCCAGTTCGGCATCGATCTGCCGCCGCAGGTCGATGATCGTCAGGCGCAATCGCTCCTGCTCGTCGAAGAGCGCCTTGATCTTGTCGCGATAGGCTGTCCAGCGATTGCGGGACAGATCGGAATGGGCCACGGTCGCGAGGTAGTCGGCGAAATTGTAACGCTTGTGCAGATCTTCCTGCAGCGCCTCGGCGGCGAAGTCGCGAAGATAGCTCTGCTCGCTCTTGACCCGCTCGATCTCGACCTGCTGGTTCTGCAGCTGCCAGCTGATGATCGCCGGCACCAGGGTGACGACCACCCCGGTGGTGACGATCTTCAGCGCATCGATGAGCCGTTGGCTGCGAACCTCGAGCGCCTTGACGTCGAGCTCTTGCTTGCGGAGCGCCCGCTCGGCCGCAGCCGCCTTTTCGGCTGCCGTATCGCCAATCGTCTCGTCGGGCGTCTCGTCGGGCATGCCGGCTGCCTCCTACCCCTGATGCGGAGGTGGGCGGGCACGGTTGTTCGTCGCTCTTTTAAGGCGGATCCGGCGGTGGTCGTCTAGAAGGCCGGCGAGGCGGTCGGTACTTCCGCCTCGCTCGTCGAAGTGCGACGCTCAACCGTGCAGGCTGGGCCGCCGATCGATTTCCTGGGCGAAACCCCCCATGGTCGCGTCGTCGTCGCTCGTCGTCGGGACCAGGAGATCGACCGCGATGCGGTCGAGCAGGCCGGCGATGCGGTCGCGCTGGCTGGCGTTCAAACGGTCTGCGCCGCTCGACCGCATACCCTCGGCGATCAGCTGCAGCAACGCGGCGTGGCTGTGATGCGATGTGGTCATCGGGCGTCCCTGTGTCGTTTGCGATTACCTGCCCAACAATACGGCCGGGGCAAAGGTTCCGATCAGCGGCGCGGGGGTCAGAGTCTGTCCGAGACGTTCACGAGCTCGGCCGCGCGCAGACGCGCGGACTCCAGCGGCCGGCGGTCGATCGCAAGCCGATGAATCCCGGCAAACTTCTCGGAAAGGCTCCTAGACCCGACCGGTCAAAAGCAGGATCAGGATGATCAGCAGAACGAGGCCGACGCCGCCGCTCGGGCCGTAGCCCCAGTTCCGGCTGTGGGGGAAGACCGGCAAGGTGCCGATCAGGGCCAGGATGAGGATAACCAACAGCACTGTGCCGAGCATTGGGCAATTCCTTGTCTGAAGATGTGTGGCCGATCAACACCCTGGCCGCCCTCGCGGTTCCCTCTGCCGTTCGAGACACCCGACAGCGACGCGGGCGCGGCAGCGTCGACGGCGGTTGCCCCGGCCCTCGGGGGTGGTGATCGAAACAGTGCCTCTGCCCGCCCGAATTACGAGCATTTGCGGCGAGGCGTACGGGCGCCGCGCCGCTGCCGCATCCTTGGCATGTCACTTGCTTGCCAGATCGAGGAAGAGGCTCTGCTCAGCTGCGCCCTGGTTGGCGCGCCGAGCCGACAGACAGCCGTTGGAGACAGGACATGAGCGATCGAACGACCGGGCTCGCCGGTGCTTTGACGTTGGCCACGGCACTCGCCGGGCAGGCGGCCGCGACCGAGGTGCGGTTCATGATGGACTGGGCCTGGCAGGGGCCGCAGGCCTTTGCGCTGGTCGCGAGAGATACCGGCTGCTTCGCCGAGGGTGGCGTCGACATCAGCCTCGATCGCGGCTTCGGCTCGGGCCGGG
>SLRI01000408.1 GCA_007131045.1 Rhodospirillales bacterium | reverse complement strand
TGGCCCAGGACGATGCCGCCGATGTCCCGGCCCTGCACGGCTGGCGGCGCGAGCTGTTCGGCAACCGGGCGCTCGAGCTCAAGGCCGGGCGGATCGCCCTGGCGCTGGAGAACCACCGGGTGGTGACCCTGGAGCTCGAGGACGAAGACCAGGCTGGGGACTGACCGGACGATGATCCTGGTCACCGGTGCCGGCGGCTTCATCGGCCGGGCGATCGCAGCGGCCCTCGGGCCGGCGGCGCTACCGACGAGCCATCGGGCGTCGGCGCTACCGACAACCAACGTGGACATCACCGCCGTCGTGCATGCCGGCCGGGACCCGCGATTCGGCCAGCCGGACTACCGCAGCGACGATGACGCCGAACTGGCGATCGCCCGCTTCGCCGCCGCCCGCGACCTGCCGTTCGTCACGCTGGGCACCCGCAAGGTCTATGCACCGGCCGAAGGGCCGCTGGCCGAGGAGGCCCCGCTCGGCCCCAGCGACCACTACGGCGCGCAGAAGCTGGCGCTCGAGCAAGCGCTCGATGCCATCCTCGGGCCCCGCCTGACCCGGCTGCGCCTCGCTAACATCTTCGGCCACGAGCGCGGCCGCAAAAGCTTCTTGGGCATGATGATCGACCGGCTCGAGACCACCGACACCATCAACTTCGACATGAGCCCGTTCGTGCAGCGGGACTTCCTGCCGGTCGAGACCGCCGCCGCCGCGATCGCGAAGCTCACCGGCGACCCGCCCGGCGGCATCGTCAATATCGGCTCGGGCATCCCGCTCGAGGTGGGCCGTTTGGCCCTGGCGCTGATCGAGGGCAGGGGCCGCGGCCGGCTGCTCGTCACCGATCCCCGCCACCACGACGCCTTCACCCTCGAGGTCGGCCGGATGCGCGAGCTCACCGGCATCGCGACCGACCGGGACGCCATTCTCGCCACCGCGGCGGCGGTCGGCAGTGCGCTCGAGCGCAAGGCCGACTGAACCACGGTCGACTTTCACGGTCGATTCTGCGACTATTGCTGAAGCCGGCGCTGGCGCGCTCTTCGTGGTCCTCACCATCGGCTCGATCGTCTACGACTTCTGGTACCGACCAGCGGCCCATCCAGACGCGGCGAGCTCGGCCGAGATCATGCCGTTCCCACGGCCGCCAGAACGACCAGCTCGAAGAGCCTGCGGTGCCGATGGCCCACGCGCTCGCCGCCATCGGTGCCCGGGGCATGAGCCCCACCCGGCGCCGCCTCGCCCTTCCGGTAACCACCCCGCCCGGTAACCACCCCGCCCGGTAACCACCCAGCAACGCCCTCGGCTCAGCGGCGGGTAGACCACGACTTGCCGCCGGCGGTCCGCTCATTCTAATGTGCGCCTGAATAGACGGAACAGCGTCATGGCATCCGGAACCATCGATCTCGATCTCGACCAGGACCTCGAACAGCGGCTGCGCTCCCTCGCCGCTCGTCGAGGGGCGTCACCGCAGGCGCTCTTGCAGGAAGCGGCGCGTGAGTATGTCGAGCGCGAGGAAGCGTTCGAGCGCGAGCGTGACGAGGACGAGGTCCGCTACCAGCACTATTTGCGCACCGGCGAGGCGGTCGATCACGACAAGGTCGCCGCATGGCTCGACAGCATCGGTACGGACAACCCCCTGCCACCGCCGCATCGCGGCAGCTGAGCTTCGATGCCGAAGCTGCGGTGGCTGCCTTCGGCGCTCGATGACCTCGACCGTTTGGCCAACTTCATCGCCGTGCAACACCCGAATGCCGCGAAGACGGCGGTAAAGCGAATTCGCAATGCCGCCGATCAGTTGGAAGTGTTTCCGGAGGTCGGACGGCGGATGAAGCGCGACGACGACCGCCGCGAGCTTGTCGTTCCGTTCGCCAGCGGAGCGTATGTCCTGCGCTACAGATTTGATCGTGGCAATGACGCCGTGGTCGTGATCCGTGTATGGCACAGCCGTGAGCTGAGGTACTGAGCGCGTTCTCAGCCACGCCGCACCGGCCACTGCGCCAGGACCGCCGCCACCACCACCATGACCCCGCCCACGAGCTGCGCCGGCTCCACCCGGCCACCGATCGCCAGCGCCATCGCCATCACGTAGAACGGCACGAGGTTCTGGTGCATGGCGGCGATCGTCACCCCGATCAGCCGCGCCGCCCGGAGCCAGAGCAGCATCGAGAGACAGACCGCAACGGTCCCGAGCCAGCCGAGCTGGACCAGCGACGCACCACCCAGATCGAGCCGCACCGGCACCAGGCCGAGAGCGAGGGCGACCACCGCCGCCGTCCCGATCACCAGCGCGCCCGCGGTCATGTTGACCGTCGACTTGGTCAAATCGGAGAGCATCGCCAGACGGTCGACCGAGGCCCTGGAATACCAGGTCCAGAGCACCACCGAGACCAGCGCCAGAAGCTCGCCGCCGCGAAACGCGACCCGCTCCGAAAAGGCGCCTGTCGCCACGATCCCGCCGGCGACCGCGAGGCCGATGGCGAGCCCCAGGCGCAGGCCGATCCGCTCGCTGCCCTGCGCCACACCGAACAACGCCGAGACCAGCGGCACCAGCGTGCCGATGATCGCGACGATGACCAGATCGGCATGCGCCTGGCCCAGGGTCAAGAGCAGGACACCGGTGCCGAGCCCGAGCCCGCCGATCGGCACGATCGATCGCCAGGGCGCGGTCAACAGCTCCGCCGGCTCGCCGAACAGGGCCAGGAGCAGGAGGGCGACGCCTGCGGCCACACCCAGTCGGGCCGCCGCCAGGAGGAACGGGTCCCAGCTGGCCAGCAGCAGCTCGGTCACCGGAAAGGTGGTGGCCCAGCAGAGCATCGAGGCGGTGGATGCCAGATTGCCCTCGAGCACATGCCGCCGCTCGGCTGTCACCGCAGCCGCTGCGCGGCAAAGCGCCGGCGCGGCGCGGCGAGCTGCGCTTGCGCAGCAACCAGCACCAGCTCCCGCTCGCCGGCCAGGGCCGTGGCCTCGACCAGCGCGAACATCGCACTCGCCGCCGCTTCCAGCGTCCGCACCGGATCGCCGCCGGTGGCCAGCCAATAGGCCAGGGTCAGCGCCGTGAACGCATCGCCCGTGCCGTTGAGCTCGATGTCGAGCCGGGGCGTCCAGACCACCCAGGTCCCCGCCGCCGTCTCCGCCAGAATGCCGAGCTCGCCCTGCCGCTCGTCGAGCTCGAGACTGGTCACCATCACCAGCCTCGGCCCCATCTTGCGGACCCCGCGCGCCGCCGCCAGGACATCGGCCAGGGAGTCGAGCTCGGCTGCCGCCAGGTAGGCCAGCTCGAACTGGTTGGGGGTGACGATGTCCGCGCGCGGCACCGCCTCGTGCTTGAAGAACCCGGGAATTCCCTCGGCGACGAAGAAGCCGCGGCCGAGATCGCCCATCACCGGATCACAGACATAAAGCGCGTCCGGCCGCCGGGCGCGGACCAGCGCCACCGTCTCCAGGACAGCCTGGCCGAGATCGGCACTGCCGAGATAACCCGAGAGCACTGCCTTGGCCCTATCGAAACCGCCGCGCTCCTCGATGCCGCCCAGGACCTCCCGCACGTTCTCGACCGGCAGCACCTGGCCGCGCCAGACGCCGTAGCCCGTGTGGTTGCTGAACAGCACCGTGTTGACCGGCCAGACCTCGTGGCCGAGCCGCTGCAGCGGGAACACCGCCGCACTGTTGCCGACATGGCCGAACGCCACGTGCGACTGGATCGAGATGATACCGTCCTGCATCGGATAATCCTCGCCTGGAGCCGGCCCGAGCTGAGCCGCTCGAAGTGGCTCTTGCCAGCACCACGAATGCCGATATCTCTGGAGCCACTTCAAGGAGACAACCCATGCTGCTCGATCCGGCCGACCTCCGCCAGAACTACGACAAGGGTGCGCTCGACGAGGCCGACGCCGATGCCGACCCGTTCCGCCAGTTCGCCGGGTGGTTCGAGGCGGCGCGCAAGGCCGACATCATGGAGCCCAACGCCATGGCGCTCGCCACCGTCGACCGAACCGGCCGCCCGTCCAGCCGCATGGTGCTCCTGAAAGGTGTCGACGCCCGGGGCTTCACCTTCTTCACCAATTTCGACAGCCGCAAGGGTGAGGACCTCGCCGCCAACCCCAAGGCCGCGCTGCTCTTCTGGTGGGACCGCCTGCACCGCCAGGTGCGCATCGAGGGAACGGTCGAGAAGGTCGCCGACGCCGAGGCCGAGGCCTACTTCCACTCCCGCCCCTACGGCAGCCGGATCGGCGCCGCGGCCTCGCCGCAGAGCCGGGTGATCGCGTCGCGGACCGAGCTCGAAGAACGCTTTTCGGCGCTCGAGGCAGCGCACCCCGAATCCCCGCCGCGCCCGGCGCACTGGGGCGGCTACCGGGTCGTCCCCGACCATTTCGAATTCTGGCAGGGCCGGGAAAGCCGGCTGCACGACCGCCTGGTCTATTTGCCGGAGGGCCAGGGCTGGCGGATCGAGCGCCTGGCCCCCTGAGCGCCCCCAACCCCTGAACGCCCGGCCACCTGGAAGAGAACTAACAGACCGCCGGGCCGGACTGTGCTAAACCTCTCGAGGGGTACAGCGACAGGGGATTTGGCCATGGGCGTGCACGCCACCGAAACCGCGAGCGGCGAGCGCCGGACCGTCTTCATCACCGGTGCCAGCCGCGGCATCGGCCACGCCACGGCCGCCTACTTCGTCCGCCATGGCTGGCGCGCCGTCACCTGCTCGCGCGACGAGGTGCCGCCGCAATGCCCGCGCGACGAGCGCCACGCCCACATCACCGCCGACCTCGCCCACACCGCCAACCTGCCCGAAGCCGCCGAACGCCTCGAAGAGATCCTCGACGGCGGCCCGATCCACGCCCTGGTCAACAACGCCGGCTACTCGCCCAAGGGCGAAGGCGGCGCCCGCCTCGGCTGCCTCGACGGCGACATGGCCGTCTGGAACAAGACCTTCGCCATCAACTTCCTGGCCCCGGTCTTCTTCAGCCGGGCGATGACGCAAAAGCTGGCGCAGACCGGCGGCAACATCGTCAACATCACCTCGATCGCCGGCCACCGCGTCCACCCCTTCGCCGGCAGCGCCTACGCCACCTCCAAGGCCGCCCTCACCGCCCTGACCCGAGAGCTCGCCGCCGACCTCGCCCACCTCGGCATCCGCGTCAACGCCGTCTGCCCCGGCGAAATCAACACCGCCATCCTCTCCCCCGGCACCGACAAACTGGTCGAGCGCATCCCACTCAGGCGCCTGGGATCCCCCACCGAAGTCGCCGCCGTCATCTACTACCTCGCCACCGACCAGAGCTCCTACATCACCGGCGCCGAAATCCCGGTAAACGGCGGCCAGGACCTGTTCTAGGTCAGAAGAACGGGGAAGATGATCTTCCCCGGGCCCCAACGTTACTTTAGCGGTGGTGCAAGTCGATGCATGTCGCCCGAAGCCACCGCGCCCCGCCGACCCGACCACCGCAAAACGCTGAGTCCAAAAAGGTTCCAGGTACCTTTTTCGGTCCGCCCTTGAAGGAGGCGAGAGACGTCCACTGACCGATCAGCCCTGCGCGGCTCGGCCGAGGCGACACATCAGCTCGCTCGCTTCCTCGTCCGCCAGGCCCTGCTCGAGCGCCAGTGAGCGCCAGACGGGAAACGAGAGCGCATGACCGATGGCCGCTTCGACGTGCCTGCGCCTCGCCGAGTCCGACTGGCGCCCCTCCATGAGAAGTTGGTGCAGACCGGCGAGATAGCCGCGATAGCCGCCCATCATCTTCTTGACGAGCGGCATGACGTCCTCGTCACGATGAATGCTCTCCATCATCCGCCGGGTGCGGCGGAAATAGGGATAGAGCTGGTTCAGCGCCACGCTCAGCCTGTCGTCGGCATCCGCAATTGCCGCCCATGGTGACGGATCCGGAGGCGGATTGGCCGCCATCCAGTGCGCCGTACAGGCGGTGAAGAGCGCGACCTCGTCCGGGAAATGACGGTAGACGGTGGAGCGGCGCACGCCGGCGTGCGCCGCAATGGCGCTGACGGAGGTTCGTGAGGGCCCCAGCGCCTCGTGCAGGACCGCGGTGCTCTGCGTGATCCGCTGGCGCGTCTCCTCCTCGGCCTGGGCTCTCTTGGTCATGCGATAGCGACGCTTTTCGCCGGTCACCATTGTCCTTCGAAGTTGACAGCAGATCGTCGATCCGCCTAATTTTCATAGGTCACCACTGTAGGCCGAAAGGACGCGACGATGGAAGCGATGGCTGCAACCGATGTGGAAACGCGCATCCTTGGTCCGCGGGATGGAGCCGAAGGCTTTCTCGGGAGCATCGGCGTTCGGTTCATGGTGAACGGTGCAGATTCGGGCGGCGGATTCTCCCTCGTGGAACACGCCATGTCGCCGCGCGCACCGGCAGCACCGCTTCACCGACACGCGAACGAGGACGAGTACAGCTTTGTCCTGGAGGGGAAGGTCGGCGCCCTGCTGGGCGAGCAATCCGTGACTGCCGGCCCGGGCACCTTGATCTTCAAGCCGCGCGATCAATGGCACACGTTCTGGAACGATGGCGACGGTCCGGCCAAAATCCTGGAAATCATCTCGCCGGCCGGGTTTGATGATTTCTTCCGCGAGGTTCTGGAACTCGGCGGGATCATGAAGGCCGATCCGCGGCGACTGGGCGAGCTTTCGGCTCGATACGGGCTGGAGATGGATGCTTCTTCGGTTCCCTCTCTGGTCGAGCGTTTCGGCCTCAGATTTCCGGGAGAGCCGGTGACCGCACCCTAGCGGGTGGTCGCTACCGCCGAGCGACGTTCTGGGCTAGAAACACGCTGCGTCGGCGTCGACTGGCGCTTGGCCGGAATGGTGAGGTCGATCGCGATCATGGGCGCAGCTCCGATGTTTCGGCTCGATGGGCGGGTGGCGGTGGTCAGCGGCGCCGGGCGCGGCATCGGGCGCGGCGCGGCCTTGGCACTGGCGGCGGTCGGCGCCGAGGTGGTGGCGCTGAGCCGGACGGCGGCCGAGCTCGAGGCGCTGGTCGAGGAGATCCGGGCGGATGGCGGCGTGGCGCGGCCGCTGGTGTGCGACGTCACCGATACGGAAAAGATGCGCGCCGAGTTGGGGGCGCTCGAGCGGATCGACGTCTTGGTGAACAATGCCGGGACCAACATCCCCGAGCCCTTCCTCGAGGTCACCGACGCGCATCTGGACCGGATGGTGGAGCTCAACGTCAAGGCGGCCTTCAGGGTGGCGCAGGCCGCGGTCGGCCGCATGGGCCGCGGCGGCAGCGTTATCCACGTCTCTTCGCAGATGGGCCGGGTGGGGGCACCCGACCGCACCGTCTACTGCATGACCAAGCATGCGCTGGAAGGCCTGTCCAAGGCGATGGCGGTCGAGCTGGCCCCTCTGGGTATCCGTAGCAACACCATCGGGCCCACCTTCATCGAGACACCGCTCGCCCGCACGTTCCTCGACGATCCGGCCTTCCAGGCCTACGTGCTCGCCAACATCCCGCTCGGCCGCATCGGCGACGTGACGGAGGTGGCGGGTGCGATCGTCTTCCTCGCCTCGGACGCGGCCTCGCTGATCACCGGGGCGAGCCTCGCCATCGACGGCGGCTGGACCGCCCGCTAGCGCCTAGTTTCCCGCCTGGCGGGACCCGGCATCAGCCGAACACGAGATTCGGCAGAAACAGCACGAGCTCCGGGAACAGGATGACGATCAGGAGCGCTGCCAGCATCGGCAGGTAGAAGGGCAGCACGTCGCGCATGATGCGCTCGACCGGCAGGCGCGAGATGTCGCTCACCACGTAGAGGGCGAGGCCCATGGGCGGGGTGACGAGGCCGATCATCAGGTTGAACACCATGACCACGCCGAAATGCACCGGGTCGATGCCGAGTTGCATGGTCAAGGGGTGCAGGAGCGGGGTGAGGACGACCAGGATCGACAACGGCTCGATCACCATGCCGACGATCAAGAGCAGCAGGCTGATGATGAGCAGGAGCTGCAGGGGCGTGAGGTTCCAGGCCTCGACGATCAGCACCAGGTCTATCAGCAGCCCCTCGCGGGCGATGATCCAGGCGAGCACGCCGGCGGCGGCGACGATGAAGAGGACGCCGCCGGAGATCAGCATGCCCTCGAGCAGGGCCTGGCGGAGGCCCTCGAGCTTCATCGTGCGGAGGATCAGGATGCCGACGACGATGCCGTAGATGGTGGCGGCAGCCGCCGCCTCGGTGGGGGTGAAGATGCCGAAGATGATGCCGCCGAGAATGATCACCGGCATCAGGAGGGCGAGGACGCCGGCGCTGCTGCGCTGGCCGATCTGCCGGAGCGTCGCCCGGGGATAGCGGGGCACGGTGGCGGTGGCCGGCATGAAGCGCAGCATGACCATCATCAGTGCGGCGAGCAGGAAGCCCGGAAACGCGCCGGCGAGGAACAGCCGGCCGATCGAGACCTCGGCGATGACGCCGTAGATGACCATGGGGATCGAGGGCGGGACGAGCGGGCCGATGGTGCAGGAGGCGGCGGTCAGGGCACTGGCGAAGGAGCGGCGGTAGCCGTCCTTCTCCATCGCCGGTATGAGCACCGAGCCGAGGCCGCCGGCATCCGCCACGGCCGAGCCCGACATGCCGGAGAAGATCAGGCTCGCCATCACGTTGACCTGGGCGAGCCCGCCCCTGAAATGGCCGACCAGGGCGAGGGAGAATCCGACGAGCCGCTCGGTCAGCCCGCAGCGGTTCATGATCTGGCCGGCCAGGACGAAGAACGGCACGGCCATGATGGTGAAGCTGTTGAGCGTGCCGGCCATGCGGCTGAGGGCGGCGGTGAGCGGCAGGTCGTTGACGACGAAGTAGAGCAGGGACGGCACGAGGATCGCAAAGGCGATCGGCACGCCGAACACGAGGAGGACCAAAAAGGCCAGGATGAGGATCGGCAGCTCGATCATAGCGAGGCGCCCGGACCATGATCATCCCGCTCGCCAGCCGGTTCTCCGGTGACCACCGCGCGCAGCTCGTCACGCAGGAGCGGCACCAGATGAATCAGCACGAGGACGGCGACGATCGGGATGGGCAGGCTGAACACCGTCATGGGCCAAGTCAGCCCGGGGCTGGTCTGCGCCCACTGCACGATGGCGAGGCGGTAGCCGATCACCACCAGGACCACCGATGTCGCGCCGATGAGCAGGTAGATGGCGAGCTGGATGACTGCTCGCGCCCTGATCGGCAGCAGGGCCAGAAAGAAGTCCACCGCCAAGAGGCGCCGGTGCCGGAGATAGATCGGCACGGCGAAAAACGTTGCCCAGAGCGTGACGAGGCGGGCCGCCTCCTCGGTCCAGCGAACCGAGACGCCGGCCCACCGCGCACTGATGTGAAAGCCGATCAGGATGGTGATGACCACGGCCGCGATGACGAGCACCGCGCTTTCGAATTGCGGCAGCCAGCGGCTTTCGATGCGCGCGAGCAGCCCCCGGCTGGCCGGGCCACTGGCCCCTTCAGGCATTCGCTTGTCCGAGGTTCAGATTTCGGGGCACAGCACCCATCCCCTGGACCGATGATCCAGGGACGGGCGACGGGAGCGCTAGTTGCCGATGTCGATCATCTCTTCGTAGAGACCCTCGGACCACATGCCGCGCGCCTCGAAATCCGCCACCGCGTCGCCGACCGCGGCGCGGAACTTCTCCAGCTCTTCGTCGCTGAGCTGGATGAAGGTGACGCCGTGCTCGGATTCCATGATCTCGCGGTGCTCGGTCTCCTCGGCCTGGATCAGCTCGTTGTAGAACTCTGCCGTCCGTTCGGCGACGTCGCGGAAGGTCTCCTGGTCTTCCGCCGACAGCCGGTCGTAGGTTCCCTTGTGCATGATCATCGTTTCCGCGGACCAGAGGTGGTTGGTCTCGACGATGTACTTGCTCACCTCCGGGAACCGCGCCGGCAGAATCGCCGTGAACGGGCCTTCACCACCGCTGATCACGCCCTGCTGCAGGGCGAAATACTTCTCGCCCCAGGCGACCGGCGTCGGGTTGACGCCGATGGCGCGCCAGGATTCGAAATAGACGTCGATCTCCGGCACGCGAAAGCCCATGCCCTGCATGTCCTCGAGCGTTTCGATCGCATGCACGCTGTGGACGATGCGCGGCGAGCGGACGAACCCGTCCGTCAGGGTGACGAGGTCGAACTCGTCCTCCATGCGCTGCCGCCACTCGGCGGCGAGGTCGCTGTCGAGCACCTGGGCCAGGTGGTCGACGTCGCGGATCGCGAAAGGCACCGCCATGACGCCGTAGTCGCGGACGAACTGCGCGTTCCATTCCAGCGCGTCGACGAACAGGTGCTGCGCGCCGGTGCGGGTGTGCTCGTACTGCTCGAGCGCCGGGCCGAGCTGGGCTGCCGGCACGACGCCGACCGTGAACCGCCCGTCGGTCTCCTCGTTGATCCATTCCGCGAACTGGGCTGCGGCGATGCCGGTCGGGCCTGCGGCGGTCTGGATGGTGCCGAGCACCAGCCGGCCGGACTCCAGGGTGTTCTGGGCGCCGGCGACGCCCGGGACGAGGGCGAGCATGGCCGCGGCTGCGGCGAGGCTCGTGCATCTTCCAAGCATTAGTCTTCCCCAATCGATCTTGTTCAGCTTCTGTTGTTTGGGCGGGCTCGCACCCGCCATCGGCGGTCAGGCGGCGAACGCACTCTTCGCGCGGCCGGTCTTCTGCGTCTTGAAGATGGAGGTGGCGTCCGGTGCCGGCGGCAGTGGCAGGCGCACCGGCACCGGCTCGACACGCGGCTGGGTGGTGACCTCGCCGCAGATGAGGCGCTCCTGCAGGTCGTCCCAGATGGCCTGCTGGCCGAGCCTGTGGATGTAGGTGCTCATGCCGAGCAGCGGCCAGGCTTCGGCGGCATGGCATTCGTAGAACAGGATGAGCCGCGCCCGATCGCTGCGGTTGGGTGCCGAGCCGTGCAGCGTGCGCACGTGGTGGATGGTCATGCTGCCGGCCTTGCCGGTGAGCGTGACGATCCGATCCTTGTCGAACAGCGGATCGTCCGGATCGACGGCGCCGCAAAAGACGCCGTCGTTGTGGTGGCTGAGCACGGGCCCCTTGTGGGTGCCGGGCATGACCATCAGCGGACCGTTGTCCTCGGTCACGTCCTCCAGCATCAGGCCGCAGGCCAAAAGCGCGTCGTTGGTGTGCGGGTAGAAGGCCCAGTCCTGGTGCCATTCGACCGCGGCACCGCCGCCCGGCGCCTTGGTGTTGAGCTTGGCGGTCTGCAGGCAGACGTTGGGGCCGAGCAGCGACTGCAGGATGCCCACCATCCGCTCGCTCTTCAGTGTCTCCGCGTATAACGGGTGCTGCTTGTGCGGCAGCTTGATGCGCGTCAGCCGCGGGTTGTCGCTGCTGTGGCCCTCGTCGAGGTCGAAGACGTCGTTGCTCTCGGTGACCGTCCGCGAGCGGTCGATGAACTCGTAGGTGATGTCGCGAAGCGCCTGCAACTGATCAGGCGTCACCACGTCCTCGACCAGCACATACCCGTTCTCATGGTAGAACGCGATCTGCTCGGGAGTCAGCATGACAGCTCCTGTTCGGCCTGTATGATGGGATGACGAGTATATTGGTCGGAGATTGGCCGTCAATCTGCAACCGGGAGCGGTGCCCGCCGATCCGCACCGTTCGGGATCAACCGTGAGGGGGAAGAACGTGTACAGGCTCATCAGTGCGACACCCAGCCCGTATGCCCGCAAGGTACGGATCGCGCTTGCCGAAAAAGCCATCCCATTCGAGCTGATCACCGAGGTGCCGTGGGACCGGAACACCAGCACGCCTGAGTACAACCCGCTGGAGAAGCTGCCGATCCTGCTGCTCGACGACGGCAGCTCGGTCTACGAATCGCGTTTCATCCTGGAATTCCTGGAGCTGAAGCACCCGCGGCCACGTCTTTTGCCGGACGACGTCGACGGCATCATTGCCGCCCGGCGGCTCGAGGTGCTGGCCGACGGCGTCTGCGATGCGCTCGTGCTCATCTTCTGGGAGCGCCGGCGCCCGAAGGAGCATCAGAGCCAGGAGTGGCTGTCACGGCAACGCCGCAAGGTGGATGGCGGGCTCGAGGAGATAGCGCGGCTGGTCGGCGACCGGCAATGGGCAGTGGGCGACAGCTTCGGGCTCGGCGACATCGCCGTGGGTTCGCTCGTCGGCTTCGTGTCGGTGCGCTTCGCGGAAATCCCCTGGCGCCGACCTTTCCCCGGCCTCGCAGCCCTGAGCGACCGGCTCGAGGCCAGGCCCTCGTTCGAGGCCACGGTGCCGGTGCCACAGACGATCAGCGACCCTGTCGTCTAGCACATCCGACTACCCCATCATCGTCCGCGGCAGGAAGAGCACGAGTTCCGGCACGTAGGTGATCGCGGCCAGCACGGTGAGGAGGGCGATCAGGAAGGGCCAGGACTCGCGCGCAAATTCGATGAGCGATGTCCGGAGGATCGTGGTCGTGACGTACATCAGCGTGCCGACCGGCGGTGTCACAGCACCAACCGTCAGGTTCAAGACCATGACGAGGCCGAAATGTACGGGATCGACGCCGAGCTTGACCACCACCGGCACGAGGATCGGAGCCAGGAGGATGAGGGCAGCCGTGCCCTCGAGCAGCATGCCGATGGCGAGCAGCAGGACGTTGATCAATAGCAGCAGAAACAGCGGGTCGGTCGTCAGCGTGGCGAGGAAGCTCGCGAGCTGCGGCGGGATGCGCTCCCAGGCCATGTAGAAGCCGAAGGCGCCGGCGGCACAGATGATGAGCATGACCGTCGAGGTCGCGAGCACCGTCTCGAGCAGGATTTGCGGCACGTCCCGGAGCTTCAGCTCGCCATGCGCGAAGATGCCGACGAGGGTCGCGTAGACCACCGTCATGGCGCCGGCCTCGGTCGGCGTGAAAAAGCCGAAGCGGATGCCGACCAGGATGAAGAGCGGGATGGTCAGCGCAAAGCCGGCGCTCTTGAACGCCTGCCAGAGCTCGGATCTGGAGACGAACTGCTCGCGCACCGGCTGGTAGCCGCGGTGCCGTGCCACGAAGGCGGTCGCCACCATCAAGGCCGCACAGACCAGGAGGCCCGGGACGATGCCGCCGATGAAGAGCCGGCCGATCGAGACGTCGGCGAGAAAGCCGTAGATGATCAGGCCGATGCCGGGCGGGATGATCGGTGTCACCACGGCCGAGCACGCGGTGATCGCGGCGACGAACGCGGGCTTGTAGCCACGGGCGACCATCTCGGGCCCGAGCATCTTCGCCTGCATTGCCGCATCGGCGTTGGCCGAGGCAGACAGGCCACCCATCATGGTGGAGAGCGCCACATTGGCGTGGGCGAGGCCGCCCCGCCAATGACCGACCAGCGCCTCGGCGAGTACCAGCAGCCGCCGGGTGATCCCGGCATGGTTCATGATCGTGCCGACCAGGATGAAGAACGGCACGGCCAGGAGCGGGTAGCTGTCGGTCGCCGCCACCAGCCGCTGCACATAGATCCCCATGGGCGGGCCCTCGCCCTGGAGGAAGAAGCTGAGGGCGGCAATGGCCATGGCAAAGGCCACGGGCACGTTGATGGCAAAAAGGACGAGGAGAACCGTGAGCGGCAGGAGGTTCATCGCCCCTCGTCGCCTCGCCCGAGCGTCTGCCACAAGAACCAGGCTTGGCGGAGCGCAATCGAGAGAAATCCCAGGGTCACGGCGAGATAGATGATCGACTGCGGGATCCTCAAGACCGCGCTCGGATTGCCGAGATTGCGCTGGGTAAAGCCGACGCCGAGCCAGAAGACGTAGCCGGCGAAGACGAGAATGCCGACTTGAACGACAAGCGAGAGGAGGCGTTCGACGGGTCGCGGCAAGAGCCGGGTGAGCAGGTCGATGCTGACATGCAGGCCGCGCTTGAAGCCGGCGGCGGCGCCCAGAAAAACCAGCCAGGCGAAGCCCATGCCCGCCACTTCACCAGCCCAGGGTGCCGGCTGGGCGGTGATGTAGCGGGTGAGGACACCCCAGCAGACCGCCATCACCACCACGACCAGGGCGGTGCAGGCGATGACCTCTTCGATCACGTCGAAGCGGGCCGGCTCTGGCGATGCCGGCCCCCTCGTCTCTAAACCTTCGCTCACGCCAGGAGCGGGGTCATCGAGAGATGATGTCTTGGATGGTCCCGTGCAGGCCCGGCGTCCATTCGGGGAACGCGTCGTAGACGCTCGTCGTCACCTCCTGAAAGGCGCCGACGTCGACATCCTCGACGATGGTGATGCCGGCCTCCCGGAACATGTCGATGAATTCGTCCTGCTTCTCGAGGGTGAGCCGGGTCATCTCGTCGCCGGCCCGATGGCCCTCCACGAGGATGATGTCCTGCAGATCCTCCGGCAGGCTGCGGAAGAAGTCCTCGCTCATGATCAGGTTGATCCAGGCGGTGAAGTGGCCGGTGGTCGACATCGTCGACTTCACCTCGTGCAGCCGCGATCCCCAGAGCGAGCCCAGCGGTGCCTCGACCGCGGCCACGACGTTCTGCGCCAGGGCATTGTAGACCTCCGACCACTGAACGACGGTGGGCCTGGCCCCCATCGCCTCGAAGGTGGCGAGCCACATCTGGTTCGGCGGCACGCGCACGGTCATGCCCTGGATGTCGTCGGGTGTCCTGATCGGCACGTCGGCGAGCATGTGCCGAGCGCCGAAGAGATTGTTGTAGCTGACCACGCGAATGCCGGCTTCCTGGAGTTGCCGGTCGATCTCGCCGAGCCACTCGGAGTTCAAAATCTTTTCGAACTCTCGATAGTCGGCGAGGAGATAGGGGCCGTTGAGGATGCCCACGTCGGGCACGTAGTCGGAGAGATAGCCGGGGTCCGTCAGGTTCATGACGTTGGCGCCCTGGCGGATCATCTCGTTGACGTCCTTGCCGGAGCCGAGCTGCTCGCCGGGAAAGACGGTGACGTCGAGCCGCCCTTCCGACCGCTCGTTGACGTTGGCGGCGAAGAACTCGGCTGCGAGGTGCGCTGGCTCGGTCGCAGACAGCGAATGGGCGAGCCGGATGGTGAAGTCCTGCGCCTGCGCCTGGGCAGCCCCCACCACGGCCAACGCGGTGCCGAGCACGAGCCCGGCCATGAGCCTCTTCATTGTCGTTGCCTCCCTGTGCTGATCGAATCTCGCCTACATGCCGGTGCGGCGGTCGGCCGGGGTGAAGGCCTTCACCTTGGCGGCGCCGGCATAGAGGATTTTCTCGGCGTTCTCGAGCATCGCCTTGTGGAAGGCCACGCAGTCCGGATCGAAGTCGCTCTCGGGTTTCGGCTCGAGATCGAAATGGCCGTAGTCGTCGAACCCGCGCACCAGCGTGGCGCTATCGCGCTGCCCGGCGGTCTGGCGGATGTATGTGGGGATGTAGCGGACGGCGAAGCCGATCCGCGGCTCTGCCGAGCGGTTGGGCTCCGAGCCGTGGAAGAGGCGGACGTGGTGCAGGGACATCTCGCCCGGCTGCAGCACCACGTCGACGACGTCCTTGGGGTCGACCTCGACCGCGATCTCCTGGCCGCGGCTCAAGAGATTGTTCTCGGCGAAGGTGTCCTTGTGCGCCACCTGCTCCTTGTGATGCGTGCCGGGCACCACCTGCATGCAGCCGCTCTCGGGCGTGCTCGGCGTCAAGGCGATCCAGGCCGTCACGATGTCGGCGTGGCTGAGCCCCCAATAGGTCGAATCCTGGTGCCAGGAAATGAACGCCGGATCGCTGGCCGGCTTCCAGAAGAAGCCCGAGGCCCAGCAGAGGATGTTGGGGCCGAGGAGCGATTCGACCGGATCGAGGACGCGCGGGTGGCGGACGAGATCGGCCAGCCACGGCAGCAGCAGGTGCGGCTTCTGGTTGGTGGCGCGGCTGAGCTTGCCGCCCTCCGCTTCGGCCAGCGCTTCGACACGTCGCCGAAGGTCGGACGCCTCGGTCTCGTCCATGACCCGGACAGGAAACAGAATGCCGTCCTTGGCGTAGCGTTCGACTGTTGCCGGATCGAGCTTGCTGCTCATGTCGTCTCCCCCTGAAGGCGTCGATAAGGCGGCCGAGGGAAGATTGCTCAATTCGGTAGCTCGAACAAGCCTCGAATGCCGATCGTCAGAAGCGCCGCTTCGCGTGCTCAGGGACAGATCGGGATGCCGCCTCGCAAACGTTCATGCCACCGTTGCCGCCGCCTCCTTCGAGGTCATGAAGGCGACCCGGTCGTGCCCGGCCATGAAGCCGAGCAGCCTGTCGAGCATGCGCAGGCGGCCGGGGTGGCCGATCAGCTGGACGTGGAGGGTGAGGTGGAAGAAGCAGCCCTTGCGCTCGAGCAGGCCCAGAAACTCCTCGCGCCAGATCTCCTCGACCAGCGACGGCGCCATCAGCATGCGGCCGACGATGCCGGCGTACATGAAGTAGGGGGCATCGGCGAGGTGCCATTGCACGGGCAATTCGACGAGATCGATGGGCCGGTCGTCGCGCTCGTGCCGGTAGGGGCGCGAGCGGTCGTGGAAGTTGGTCGAGACGCTGATGCCCGCCTCGAGCAGCAGCGGGATGGTGCGCTCGGTGATCTCCCAGGAGGGCGAGCGCCAGGTGACGGGGCGGCTGCCGGTGATCTGCTCGAGGCTTTCGATCCCGCGCAAGAGCTCGCTGCGTTCCTCCTCGGCCGAGAGCAGCGGGGGTGAGCGGTGGCCGTGGCCGTGGCTGCCGATCTCGTGG
>SLRI01000360.1 GCA_007131045.1 Rhodospirillales bacterium | reverse complement strand
TCGCGATAGGCGATCCGGGCGGCGTCCTCCATCGGCCGGGCACTGCCGATCGACATGATGAACCGCTCGTTCTCCAGCCTCGGCCAGGCGATCGGCCAGTCCTCGATCAGATCGATGTGCAGGGTGGTGGTTGTCGGAATCTCGACCGCCACGCCGCAGAGCTCGCCGTCGCCCTGCGTGCCGTGGCAGTCGCCGAGATAGAGATAGCCACCCTCGTGCTGCACCGGGAAATAGACGATCGCCCCGGGTGCGACATCCGGCAGGTCCATGTTGCCGCCGTAGTAGTCCGGCGTGAGCGAGCTGATCGCCTCGATTTCGGGGCTGACGCCGAGCGTGCCGATGAACGGCTCGTAGGGCAGGGTGATCTTGTCGTTGAAGACGACACCTTCGCGCGTCACTTTCATCTTCTTGACCCGCTCGGGCAGCGCCGGGTTGAGCATGGCGGTGCTGGCGGTCGCCACCAGCCCGCCGAATTCCGGAATGAGCGCCGTTGTCCCCGCCGGCTGCGGCCCCCTGGGCTCGATATCGAGGATGCGCACGGCGAGCACGTCGCCCTTCTTCGCGCCCTCGACGCGGATCGGCCCGCATTGCGGATTGACGTAAGGCATGTTCAAGACCTCGGACGGCTTGTCGCTCTCCGACTTGATCGCGCCTTCGAACGCGTCCTCGGTCTCGGCGACGACGATGTCGCCGGGCTCGATGGTGAGCCTGGGCTCGGCATAGGGCCCGTAGACGTAGTGCAGCGGCCCCTGCACCGCGCGGCTCAGATCGTGCCGCGTCCCTTCCTTGCCCCGCGCAACGCCGCGCCGGCCCATGTAGCTGCCGGCCAGCCAATCCGCCATTTCGCACCCTCCCGTAGCGTCTATCCGCGAGCAGAAACTGGCACGCCGCAAGGCCAGGGTCCAGGCGCGAAGCGCCCCACATTCCTTCCTTGTCTTGCTCTACCACTCACGTCATCAGCCGGCCCAGGGCCCGCCGCGCATCTTCCAGCACATGGCCCTCCTCGACCGTGGCCAGACGTCCGCCTGCTACCACGGGCCGGCCCTCGACCAGAAGATCGCGCACCTCGAGGGGGCCGCAGAGCACCAGCGCCGCAACCGGGTCCCAGGCCCCGGCAGCCTCGATGCCGGCCACGTCCCAGATCGCCAGATCCGCGCGCTGGCCCACCGCGAGCTGCCCGCAATCGTCGCGGCCGAGCACCTGTGCACCGCCCAGTGTCGCGATCTCCAGCGCCTCCCTCGCGGCCATCGCATCCGCGCCGTTGGCCACCCGCTGCAAGAGCATCGCCTGGCGCGCCTCGGCCAGAAGATGTGCCGCATCGTTGGAGGCCGAGCCGTCGACGCCGAGCCCGACCTTCACGCCCGTGTCGCGCATCGCCCGGACCGGGGCGATGCCGGAGCCGAGCCGGCAGTTCGAGCAGGGGCAGTGGGCGACCCCTGTCCGGGTGCGCGCGAAGAGCCCGATCTCGGTGGCATCGAGCTTCACGCAGTGGACATGCCAGACATCGGCGCCGGTCCAGCCCAGCTCCAGGGCATACTGGCCGGGCCGGCAGCCGAAGTGGTGGAGCGAATAGGCCACGTCCTCGTCGTTCTCGGCGAGATGGGTGTGCAGCATCACCCCCTTCTCGCGGGCGAGGATCGCCACATCACGCATCAATTCGCGGCTGACCGAGAAGGGCGAGCAGGGGGCGAGGCCGATGCGCAGCATGGAACCGGGCCTCGCATCGTGGAAGCTGTCGATGACGCGACTGGAATCCTTCAGGATTTCCGCTTCCGTTTCGACCAGCTCGTCCGGCGGCAGGCCGCCCTGGCTGCGGCCGATGCTCATCGCACCCCGGGTCGGATGAAAGCGGAGCCCGATCATCGAAGCGGCCTCGATGGTGTCCTCGAGCCGCACGCCGTTCGGGTAGAGATAGAGATGATCCGAGCTCAGCGAGCAGCCGGAAAGGGCGAGTTCGGCGAGGCCCAGGGCGGTCGCCGCGCGCACCTCATCCGGGCCCATGCGCGCCCAGATCGGGTAGAGCGCCTCGAGCCAGCCGAACAGCAGCGCGTCCTGGCCCGAGGGCACCGCCCGGGTCAAGCTCTGGAACAGGTGGTGGTGGGTGTTGACGAGGCCGGGCGTCACCACGCAGCCCCCCGCATCGATCACCGCATCGATCACCTCGTCGGCCCGAAGTTCCGGCAAGTCCGCGCCCACGGCCTCGATCACCCCGTCCCGGACCAGCACGCTGCCGCCAGCGATCTCGCGCCGCTCGTCGTCCATGGTGACGACCACCCGGGCATCGCGGATCAGGATCGAGGCCATCCGTGCGTCCTTCAGGCCGTGACGGTCCAGGGCGCGTCGTAGAAGTGCTCCTCGAGGTTGGCCCCGGGGCCGATGCGGTCGACGATCAGGAACGATTGCGGCCGCACGAGGGGGGTCAGCACGCCGTGCCAGGTGCCACGGTGGTAGTTCACCCCCTGGCCGGGGCGCGTCAGGAACGCCAGCGGGCGTCCGGGCGTGCCGCCATCGTCCGGGGCGACGACCACCAGGAACGGCTCGCCGTCCAGCGGGACGAAGGCCTGGCTGCCCAGGGGATGGCGTTCCACCATGTGGACGGCGAGCGGCAGATCGTAGGGCCGGCCCAGGCCGATGCTGATCCCGGGAGCACCCTCTGTGTCCGCCACCTCGACCCGGGCGAGGTCGTGGAAGCGGTCGCACATGCCCTGGTTGATCTGAAAGCTGGGCTGGCCACTGGCCTCGATCACCTCGCCGAAGGGGGCGAAGGCGGCGGCCTCAAGCGGTGCCGCCCGGATGACCCGGTCCGTCATGCGACCCGGCCGAAGAGCCTGAGCCGGCTGACCCCGCCATCGGGGAAGATGTTCAGCCGCACATGGGTCACCGGCCCGACATCGGAGAGCTCGGCCCCGAACTCGTGGATCGCATCGGCCTCCAGCTTCTGCCGGTCGAGCAGCACCGGCCAGAACATCGCAGACGTGACCACCGCCTGGTCGAGATCGCCCTTGAAGTCCGAGAGGTCGGCCGCCTGCAGCGAGGCGCTCTCCGGGAAATTGCCCTTGTAGTGGCAGGTGTCGATCAGCGCCCGGCCGATCCGCCCCGTGGTTCCCAACTCCAGGATCAGCCAGTCGTTCCCGGGCTCCCGCCGTCGCCGCGTCTCCCAGCCGTCGCCCATGTCGCGACCGCGGCCTGGGGCCAGGAGCCGCTGGTAGGCGCCATAATGCGCGTTCGAGAAGGCCACAACCCGCCCGCCGTTCAAGGCGGATGCGAGATCGATCTCGCCCGCGGCGTCGCCCGCCAGCACCGGCCGGCCGTAGACCCGCAGCCGTGCCACGCCGCCATCCGGATAGATGTGCAGCCGCAAATGGCTCCAGACGCCGGGATCGGTGCAGTCGAAGAAGTGCTGCGCCGACGGCCCCAGCGGCTGCATCGGCAGGATCTCCTGCCACTCCGTGGCGTCATTCGGATCGCCCTCGATGCGGGCCGCCTCGATCCGGCAGGCCGGCGGGTAGTTGCCGGTGAAATGCGCGGTATCGACGTCGAATCCCATGATCCGCCCGGGCGCCGCCAGGGCGATCACCGCGTGGTCGTGCCCGCCATTGCGCCGCCGCCGCGTCTCCCAGCCGTCCATCCACTTGCCGTGATCGTCGTAGCGATCGGGATAGAAGACCGCCGGCGCATCCTCGAGCATCCGCGCCAAGGGCGCGAAGAACGCGTCCGAGGCGCTCACCCCGCGCGCCCCCAGCCCCGCCGAGGCGAGATTCACGCCGGTGACCGCGAAGCGCGGCCGTGTCGTCTGGTCGTCCTGCATCCCGATCCCCGTTCAATGCTGCAACCCGGTTCAATCCTGCAACAGCGCCTCGAGCCTGAGCCTGGCGATCCGCTCCACCTCGCGGCACGCCGCCTCGAACTCGACTTCCGGCGCATTCTCGACGCGCTTTTCGAAGACGTCGAGGATCTCGGCCTTGCCCCGGCCCTTGACCGCGATGATGAAGGGAAAGCCGAAGCGCTCGACATAAGCCTCATTGAGCGCTTCGAAGCGTGCCCGCTCGTCGTCGGTCAGCGCGTCGAGCCCGGCCGAGGCCTGCTCGGCCGCCGAATGGGCGGTCAGCCGCCGGGCCTGGGCGAGCTTGCCCGCGAGATCCGGATGCGCCCGCAGCACCTCCAGCCGCTCCGCGTCGCTGGCCCGGCGAAACACCCGCGCCATGGCACTCCAGACGCCGATCGCCCGGTCGTGCGCCGCCCCCAATTCCAGACCGTGCGCCCGCTCGGCCACCCAGGGCGAATGCTCGAACACACCGCCGAAACGCTCGACGAAGCGCTCCTTCCTCATCCGCGACGGCAGCTCCCGCCCCGCCGGTGGCGGCGGGTGCCGCTCGATCCAATGCCGGGCGATATCGATCCGCCGGGCGAACCAGACCTTCTCGTGGCGGCAGCAGTAGTCGATGAACCGCGCCAGCGCCGCCGCCCGCCCGGGCCTGCCGGCGAGCCGGCAATGCAGCCCGACGCTCAGCATCTTGGGCCGCCCCGCCGCCCCCTCGGCGTAGAGCACGTCGAAGCTGTCCTTCAGATAGGCGAAGAACTGCTCGCCCGAGTTGAACCCTTGTGGCGTGGCGAAGCGCATGTCGTTGGCATCGAGCGTATAGGGCACGATCAGTTGCTGCCGGCCGGCATGCTCGCGCCAATA
>SLRI01000452.1 GCA_007131045.1 Rhodospirillales bacterium | reverse complement strand
GGCCGGTCGGACGGCGGCAAGACGATGTTCTCGCGGGTGATCAGCCGGTCGATGTTCGGCCTCGAGCAGATGGTCCGCGGCAAGGACTTCACCACCCAGCGGGCATTGGGCCTGCGCGAGCGGCTGGGCGCGATCCCGCTGATCGTCGACGACGTCAACCGCGACCGCTTCACCCAGTACGTGCCCGATCTGGTCAAGTTCGACCACGACAGCGGATCGGCTTATGCGCCGATCCTGATCAGCACCAACCGCGACGTCACCGCGGTGACGCCCGATCTGCGCAAGCGCATGGTGGTCTGCCACATCGACGGTGCCCGGCCGCGCGGCATGTCGGAGGCACCGGCCAGGGCCGCCCTTTCCGGCATCGGCACGGCACTCTATCGCACCTATCTCGACCGCCTCGTGCCGCAACTCGGCGACCTTCTGGAAGCCTTGGCCGCCGATCCGCACCATCCCCCGGATCTGCTCGAGGTCTCCTCGACCACGCTGGGCCAGATCCTGGCCGAGGCCCAGGGCGAGGCGCCGGCCTGGGCCCGCCCGGTGGCGCAGGACGAGATCGAGCGGCTCAAGGACAAGCCGCTGCTCGATCTCTTGGCCGAGATCCTGACCGAGAGCAGCGAGCGGGTGCGCATCAATCGGGCGACGGGCGATCTGGTGGTCGATTTCGGTGGCGACCACCACCAGGCCGCGCGCTTCGAGCGGCTGGTCCCGGCCCAGGCCTTGAAGGGCCGCTTCGCCGATGCGGTCAAGCTCGATCTCGATGCGCTCGAGCGCGATTTCGGCTTCGCCACCGGCCATCGGGAAAAAAGCGGCCTCGCCCGCCTGGTCGCCCGCCTGCTCGGCCGCTGACGCTGGCTGACGCAGCATGATACGCTAATCGTTAATTGCGTAATGTGTCCCCCGAATTAACTTCCTGTGGCCAGCACCTCGCCGACGATCAACAGCGCCGGGCCGTCGATGGGGGTGGCGGCCACCATGTCCGGCAGGGTGGCCAGCGTGCCGCCGAGGTGTCGGCTCGCCGGCAGCGTGGCGCTCTCGACGAGGCAGGCGGGCAGGTCCGCCGGCAGGCCGTGCGCCACCAGCCCGGCGCAGATCGCCGCCGTGGTATAGTGGCTCATGTAGATCACCAGGGTCTGCCGCGGCCGGCAGAGGCTGGCCCAGTCGAGATCGAGGCTGCCGTCCTGGCGGTGGCCGGTGGTGATCACCAGCGTCTGCGAAAGATCGCGATGGGTGAGTGACAACAGGCGCTCGGCGGCGGCGCCCGAGGCCGCGGTGACGCCGGGCACCACCTCGACCCGCACACCGGCTGCCAGGAGGCTCGCGATCTCCTCGCCGGCCCGGCCGAAGATCAGCGGATCGCCGCCCTTGAGCCGGACCACGTCGAGGCCCCGCCTGGCCCGGTCGATCATCAGCTCGTGGATCGCGGCCTGCGGCATCCGATGCCTAGCGCGCCGCTTGCCGACGAAGATCCGTTCGGCATCGGCCCGGCAATGGTCGAGCACGCCCTCGCCGATCAGCCGGTCGTAGAGCACGACGTCGGCCGCGGCCAGGAGCCTCGCCGCCTTGAGCGTCAACAGCTCGGGGTCGCCGGGGCCGGCGCCGACGAGGTGGACACGGCCGGCGGCTGGCACGGGCTCGGGCAAGGTCGCTCGTCCTTCAAAGAGATCGGCCAAGATGATCAGTGGCGGCAAGCTTACCGAAACGGCCGGGATGTCAACGTCGTTCGACCTTCCTAGCGCCAGGCCACGAGCGCGAACAGGAAGAGCAGCTCGGTGATTTGCTGCACCGCCCCCAGCGTGTCGCCGGTACAGCCGCCGAAGGCCCGCCCCAAGACCCATGCGGTAAGCGCGGCGGCAATCGCGGCGACCAGAATGGCGGTCAGCGCCTGGCTTGCCGGCAGCAGGACGATTGCCGCGGCAAGGCCGATCGCGAGTGCCGCCAGTACCCGCTCGAGCGACGGCTTGCCGGTCTCGGCGGCCAGGCCCCGCCCCCTGGCACTCGGCTGCAGGTAGAGCACCACCGGCATCACCGCGCGCGAAAAACTCGCCGCCGCAACGATCGCGGCCGCCGCGTGCAACCCGTCCCAAAAGCCGGCGATCGCGCCGAGCTTGCCGGTGAGCACGAGAATGAGCGCTATCGCTCCGAAACTGCCGATCCGGCTGTCGCGCATGATCTCGAGCGCGCGCTCGCGATCGGGCAGGGCACCCAGGGCATCGGCGGTATCGGCGAGCCCGTCCTCGTGCAGGGCTCCGGTGAAGATCGCCATCGCCCCCAGGGTCAGCACCACGGCCGGCAGGCTCGGCAGATGGGCGAAGCTCGAAGCCAGATAGACGGCGGCGCCGACCAGCCCGACCAGGAGGCCGACGACGGGGAAGAAGTGGACCACCGACGCCAGATCGCCGATGCCGACCCGGCCCTCCAGCTTGAGCTGCCAGCGGGTGAGAAAGACCACGGCTATTTTCAGATCGCGCAGCATTCCTCGCCATTTCCTCCGGCCGCGGACTCGCGCTATCTCTCTGGCTGCCATTGGGCAATGCAAGCCGTGCTTCGTCGAGGGCGGCGATCCATCGCACCCGGCTGCCTGCCCTGCTCGCTCGAACGAGGTGCGGCCACGAACGTGACACGAGACTGCCGATGACCCATCACCACGCCGCAGACGCGTATGCGCCCGAGCCCAATGTCATAGAGCAGCAGGCGAAGCGTTATCTCGAGCGCACGAGCCGGGCTGCGACCGATCCTGCGCCGGACCGGCCGCTCGCCCCGGCTATCCGCCGGGTGCAACGTCGAGCGGTCGGCTGGGCCGTGGTCGCTGGCCTCGTCTCCGGCGGCCTGATCGGCGGTGCGGAGCTGGTGGCGAGCGATTTCGCCTCGAGCGGCGAGGCGGGTGGGGGAACGATCGAGGGCTGGCTCGCCGACTGGCACATCTGGGTCGCTTTTCTCGCCTTCGCCGGGGTGGTCAGCGCCATCGAGATCCTCTTTCTCTACTGGACGGCCCTTCGCGCCACGGCCGACTTCACCACGCTCGCCGGCACGCGTCTCTCGGGGCATCCGCACGGCGAGCTCGTGGGCCGCGGCCTCGCCCGCGGCGGCCTCGAGTTTCCCAACCCGCAGACCCTCATCTTCGGCATCGATGCCTATGCCCGCGTGCCCAAATGGCAGGTCTGGGCCCGTAACGTGCTCTATAAGTTGAAGGTCGGGGTGAGCAGCTTCCTCCTCCGCCTTTTCCTGCGCCGCGTCCTCGGCCGGATGCTGGTGCGCGGCATCATCCCGCTCGCCGCCGGCCCGCTCTATGCCGTCTGGAACGCCATCATCACCTGGCGGATCGGCCGCGAAGCGCGGCTCAGGGTCTTCGGGCCACGTGTCGTGCAGGATCTCGTGGCGAGTTTCGGGCAAGACCCGGAGCTCAGGGAGCCCGCCTTTCGTGACCGGCTGTTCGATGGCGTGGGCGAGCTCGTGATGCGCGGCCACGATGCGCATCCGAACTTCGTTCTCCTTCTGTCCAGCCTGCGGGAGGATCTCGGGCACGCCGCCGACGAAATCGCCGTCGACTGG
This sequence comes from Rhodospirillales bacterium, assembly GCA_007131045.1. Taxonomy (GTDB): domain Bacteria; phylum Pseudomonadota; class Alphaproteobacteria; order Geminicoccales; family Geminicoccaceae; genus SLRI01. The sequence goes on along the minus strand of SLRI01000452.1, from coordinate 1,139 downwards.
GACGAGACCCGACAGTCGCTCGGATCCCTGACCGAGCGACAGCAGAGAGCGGCCATGGCGACCTGGACACTCACGGCCCTGCTCGGCAGTCGAATCTACGCCGGGCAGCGCGCTCTGCTCGGCGAGGCGGCAAGGGCTTTCGGCTCGACCTTCGATCCAGCCGCTCTCCGGCAGCTGCGGGGCGATCTGCTCGATGGCCGAAGGATCGAACCGGCCGAGCTTGCCGTGGCCCCCTCCTGACACTATGCCGGTCCCTTGGCGCCGGAACCCGAGGAGACGACCTTGAGCACGTTGACCCCCGTCGGCAGCTTCGCCGATATCCGCGCCTTGATGGCCCAATTGCCGACGCTGGACGACCGAAGTGCTGCCGCCGCCCGGGCCCGCGAGCCCGAGCTCCTCAAGCCTTTGGGTGCGCTCGGCCGGCTCGAGGAGATCGCGGCTTGGCTCGCCGGCTGGCAGGGACAGCATCCACCCCTGATCGAGCATGCCGCGATTTTCGTCTTCGCCGGCAATCACGGCATCACCAAGCAGGGTGTCTCCGCCTACCCGGCCGAGGTGACGGCGCAGATGGTGGCGAGCTTCGAGGCCGGTGCGGCCGCGATCAACCAGCTGGCGCAAATGGCCGGTGCTGCGCTGACCGTCGTCCCGCTCGAGCTCGACCATCCGACCGCCGACTTCAGCCGCCATCCGGCGATGAGCGAGGAGGAATGTCTCGCCGCCTTCAACCAAGGCCTCACAGCACCTGCCGACGAGCTCGACATCCTGGCGCTGGGCGAGATGGGCATCGGCAACACGACGAGCGCCGCCGCCCTCTGCACCGCCCTTTTCGGTGGCGATCCGGTACAATGGGTGGGTCCCGGCACCGGCGTCGACGCGGCCGGCATCGCCAAGAAGGCGCGAGTGATCGCCGAGGCGCTCGACCGGCACGCCGGCCGGCTCGACGATCCGCTGGAAATTCTGCGCCACCTCGGCGGCCGCGAGCTCGCCGCCCTTTGCGGCGCCATCCTCGCCGGCAGGCTGAGGCGCACGCCGGTGGTCCTCGACGGCTACGTCACCGGTGCCGCCGCCGCGGTTCTCCACGAGCTGGCACCCGGCGCCCTCGACCACTGCATCGCCGGCCACGTCTCCGCCGAGCCCGG
>SLRI01000691.1 GCA_007131045.1 Rhodospirillales bacterium | reverse complement strand
CGACGACGATGTCGGCGGGAAAGCGCTTCTTCAAGAAGGCGTCGAGCTCCGGCTTCTTGTCCTCCGGCATCCGCCGCAGGTTGCGCTCGAGCGCCGGCACCACCCAGAGCACGTGCAGTTCCGCACCGCGCCGCTGCGCCATGCCGATCGCCTCGTCGATCACCTTGTTCCAGGCCTCGGCCTGCGCCAAGTCGATCGGCAACAGGATCTTTTCCGCCATCGTCGAACTCCTCCCCTGAAGTCGCAGCTCGTGCTGGGGCCGGGGCGGGCGCGGTCGCCCACCCCGGCCGGTGTTCAGCGCGCCATCTGCGGGTCGACCCTGAGCGCCTTGAACAAGCCCCAGCACATGACGACGAGCACGATCGCGAACGGAAAGCCAGTGGCGATCGCGGCCGCCTGCAACGACGCGAGCCCGCCACCGAGCAGGAGTGCTATGGCGACCAGCCCCTCGAAGGTGCACCAGAACATCCGCTGGACGACCGGCGCGTCGGTCTTGCCGCCGGCGGTGATCGTGTCGATCACCAGTGAGCCCGAATCCGACGAGGTGACGAAGAAGATGATCACCAGGGTGATGCCGATGAACGAGGTGATCGCGGTCAAGGGCAGGGTTTCGAGCATGACGAAGAGCGAGAGCTCGGGCACGTAGGCGGCCACGACGTCGGCCACGGGCTCGGTGCCGAGATTGATGATCTGCCAGACCGCGGTGCCGCCGAAGGCGGTCATCCACAAGATCGAGACCGCGGTCGGGATCAACAGCACGCAGATGATGAACTCGCGGATCGTCCGGCCGCGGCTGACCCGGGCGATGAACATGCCGACGAAGGGCGACCAGGAGATCCACCAAGCCCAGTAGAAGGTCGTCCAGCCGTGCATGAAGTCGGTATCCTCGCGGCCGACGAAGTTGCTGAGCGGCAGCAGGTTCTGGAAATAGGCCCCGGCATTGCTGATGAAGCCGGTGGCGACGGCGAGGGTCGGGCCGGCAAAGATCACGAAGGCGAGGAGCAATGCGGCGAGGGTCATGTTGATTTCGGACAGCCGCTTCACCCCGGCATGGATGCCGAGCATGACCGAGACCAGGGCGACGGCGGTGATCACGATGATCAGCACCACCCGCGTGGTGTCGGTCGCCGGGATGCCGAAGAGGTATTCGAGGCCGGCCGTGGCCTGCTGCGCGCCGAATCCCAAGGAGGTGGCGAGACCGAAGAGGGTGGCGAAGACGGCGAGGGTGTCGATGACGTGGCCGGGCCAGCCCCAGACCCGATCACCGAGGATCGGGAAGAAGGCCGAGCGGATGGTCAGTGGCAGGCCGTTGTTGAAGGTGAAGAAGGCCAGCGTGAGGGCGACGACCGCGTAGATCGCCCAGGGATGCAGGCCCCAGTGGAAGATGGTGCCGGCCATGGCCACGGCCTGCGCTGCGGCCACATCTTCCGGATCGACGCCCAAGGGCGGGTTCTGGAAGTGGAAGACCGGCTCGAGCACGCCGAAGAACATGAGGCCAATGCCCATGCCGGCGGCGAACAGCATGGCGAACCAGCCGATATAGGAGAAATCGGGCTTGGCGTCGGCGCCACCGAGCCGGATCTTGCCCCAGGGCGAGACGACCAGAAAGAGGCAAAAGAGGACGAAGATATTGGCGGCCGTCATGAACAGCCAGTCGAAGGTCGAGGTCAGCCAGGGCCGCAGCCAGCCGAAGAAGGTCTCGCTGACGCCCGGGAACAGCAGCACCAAAGCGACGAACACCACGATCAGCGTGCTCGAGATCACGAACACCGGGTTGTGGATGTCGAGCCCGAAGGGCCGGACATTGTCCTGGCCGACCTCGTAGTCGGTCGCGTCGACCGTGAAGTCCGGCTCGGTGGCCGGGTCGGTTTCCGTGCTCATCGGCACATTCCTTCTGCGCGCGATCGGCACGCCGGGCGCCAATCGTTTTCGTTCTTTGTTCAACCGCCGTCCCTGACGTCGGATCGCCCGGCGATCACCCGAGCAAACGCCGTCACCGTACCATCACGATTCGCCGACGCAACCCACCCATTCCGTCAAATTCGAGCGCCCCAGCGACGTTTTGCCTCCTCGACCGCGGGTGGCGCCGCGCGCTGCCGGGCGGGTCGTGGGCGATGCGTCAAAAAGAGTTCCCATTTCGCGACGATCGGCGTATAATTTGAAGTTGTTGCGCTCTCAGCTTCTCTGCCACCTTACAGGTTTGGTCGAAAGGAGTCGGGTATGCGTATGCTTATCGCTGCTGCGTTCGTCGTGGTAGCCGCCGCGGCAATCGTCGTCGCCATCGATACGGATGATCTGGTCGCGCGCGACTGCACTGTGACGAACACCTGTCCATAGCTAACAAGACAGCGCCCATAGACGGGTTGGGTCTATGCTAGCAAGCGCACACCCGGACCACGGCACATCGCGTGCCTTCATTTCGTTCGCTTTTTGGTTGATTGCGATCGCCATTATTGGCCCGCTAGGCGGAGGCCAAGCGCGTGGTCACGGGCATGTCGGACCAAGCTGGCCGCCGCCGCTCCACGAGCTGAAGCTGACGAGGGAACTCAACGAAGCCTGCCGGCGTCTTCCCTCGCGCTCCTGCGGCGTGCGGGCAGTTCTCCGCAACGATCATGTGTATGTCTACCCGGAGCGCCAACCAGCGCACAGGGACCGCTGGGATGCGGCCTGCCTCAGGGCACCTCATCTCGACGGCGGCTTCCGGCCGGGCATACCGGTGCATCTCGAGCCACATCTGCAGCATCTGCCTTCGAGTGTCCTCGCAACCTGGGTGGCTGCGAATGGATCCTTGAGCGGTCCGGCGTTTCACACGGTAACCTTTTGCGGCTTTCGGCTCGACGACGTCTTGATGCTCGACTGGTCGGCGACCGAGGCCAGGGTTCGCTTTGATCTCGTCGAGTTCGCTGGGGCCTCGCTCCCACCGCTCGGCACCATCGCGTCGCGCGGCCAGTTCAGCGGCGGGCTCAGTGTCGATCGTAGCACCATCCTCGAGGACCTCGTAGTGGAGGACGGTCACTTCGGGGCTTTCGTCGAGATCGAGCGCAGCCTCTTTCACGGCACCTTGCGCGCCAAGAACACGCGGATCGAGGGAGCGCTTCGGCTGCGCCACAACAAATTCGAGACGGCGGTCCGACTCGAGGCACTGAGCGTCGACGGCGACACCATCATCAGCAACAATCGCTTCCCGAGCCATCTCCGCGACCGCCCCAGCGAGCCCGACGGCACCAGCTTCAGCGTCGTGCGACTGCGCGAGCTGCGGCTCGGCGGGGTGCTCGAGGTCGTCGAGAACTGGTTCTTGCCAGCGATGAGGCGAGGCGCTCAGCCGACCCGCTCGCTGTATCTGCAGAAGAGCACGATCCGCGACAACGACGTTACCATCCATCGCAACGTCTTTGCCGGCCAAGTTTATTTAATCGAACTCGAAGGCAAGAAGATCACCGTCTCACAGAATATATTCGACCATTTTTTCGAGCTTAGCTCCAGCAACGTCTACAGCTTCCGTAGCTTTGGCAATCGCTATCTTGGCCCGTTCAGCATCACCAGCAACCGGATCGAGTCGTCGCTTCTCATCGACGCCGACGTCTTCGACGAGACGGCGACACGGCTCTTGGACGTCCGCCACAACAGGGTGGGCCACGACCTTCGCTTCGCCCCGAAGTCTTGGCCGGCCGCGAATTACACGGTCGATCTCGGCTTCAACGACGTCGTCGGCCCGTTCAGCTTCTATTGGCCATTGAAGAACGCCGACGGTCGCGGCGTCGTCTCGTGTGATCCGTCGAAGAACGCGGCTGTCGCCGAAGCACCTCGCTGGCGCGGCGAGATCAACCTTATCGGCACCAAGGTCGCGACATCCATGTGGCTGGTCGAACGCTGCCTCTCGGCTACAGACGGCATGCTCGTGCCGATAACCCAACCGCAGGCATCGAACGGCGGGCGGAACGCTGGGGACTCGGCGGAACCCGCCACCATCGTCGACCTCACCCTCGTCGAGACCGGAGTGCTGTATCTCGATCTGCCGGCCAACGGGCTCTACGCGTGGCGCGGCAAGGGGCTGTCCTTCGGCTTTTTCGGCGCTCCCAATCAGGGCGCAATTGGCTTCGTAAACGGCGACGCCGTGTCGGGCGTGCCTGAAGACGCTGCCATCAAACATCTCGAGGTTTGGCTCGATCACCTCGAGAGGCTCGACCCCGAGGTGTTGTTCTACGTCTCCGACTATCTGCGCAGCCGTGGTCAGTTGAACGCCAGTCGAGATTGGCTGGAGAAAGCCAAACGTGTCAACTATCGCCCGGACGCTGACGATCCGCGGCTGCAGCGGGTCGCCGACAGAGTCGTCTACGCGGCGCTGTGGCCCGCCTGCTTCGGCGCAAAGCCCGAGCGCGTGATCTGGTGCATGCTGCTGCTCTGGCTCTTCGGCACCGTTTTCTATAATTTGCATCATCGCGGCTGGATCAACGCTGCGGCAACGTTCCTGCGCCGCTTGCGCGATCCGCTACCGCCCGGGCTCGTCTACCACCAGCCCGAGGGCGATACCGAGTCGGGTCCAGAGCTGCGGGAAAACCCGCGTGCCGGGCCGCCGCTGGTCATGTCCCCGGACGTGGTGTAGCTGACGGTGGCCACCAGCGGTTCTCCGGTAAGGTCGGGTTGTGCCCACCAACCGGAACCGGAGCGACCACTGATGACCAACGAGATGATGGCCCTT
>SLRI01000684.1 GCA_007131045.1 Rhodospirillales bacterium | reverse complement strand
GCCCGCCAAGGTCGCCATCACCGCCGTCATGCGCAAGCTCGTCATCCTCGCCAACGCGCTGCTGCGCGACGATCGGCTCTGGACGACAAAAGCCGCTTGACCAAGACGGATACTCTAGCGGGGGGCTCGGGCTGCGAGCCAGTCGAGGAACCGCTCGACCTCGCCGGTCCCGTCCAGGGCGTATTCGGCGCTGGTCCACCGGGCGTCGCCATCGCCGTCGGAACCGCGCACGACGACGCCGATGCCGCGGTCGGCCAGCGCCCTGAACGCGTCCTCGTCGGTGGTGTCGTCGCCGAGGTAGAGCGGCACCACGTCCGCTCGGTCGAGCCCGAGCCGCTCGAGCAGGGCCTCCACGGCCCGGCCCTTGTGCCAGTCGGTCCGCGGCTTGATGTCGAACACCTTCTTGCCGCCGGACAGCTTCAGCCGTCCGTGGCGCGCCATCACCGCCTCGACCGCTTCCCTGACCGCGTCGACATCGCCTTCGGCCACACGGCGATAGTGGACGGCGAGCGAAAACCGCTTACGCTCGACCGTGGCCCCGGCGAGGTCGCCGAGCGCGTCCTCGAGGTCGTCCGCGGCCGCCTTCAAGCCCGGCAGGAAGGCTCGGCCGCGCTCGACCACCTCGTGCCAGCCGCCCGGTCCGGCCAGGTCGAAGCCGTGGCTGCCGGCGTAGTGGAGGGTGTCGTCGCCGATCAGCCCCTGGACCTCGTCGAGGTCGCGGCCGCTGACCACGGCGACCGGCAGCCGGGCGGCCAGATTGCCCAGCGCCCGTCGCATCCCGGCGTCGAGCACCGCTGCCGCAGGGTCATCGACAATCGGCGTCAGGGTGCCGTCGTAGTCGAGGAAGACGGCCGGGCGCTGGCCGGCCAGGCGCTCGGCCAGGGCTTCGGTCGCGGTCCAGACGGACGGGGTCGCATCGAGGGTCCGGGCGACCAGTCGGCCGGTCTCGTCGAGGACGAGCTCGGCGAGATCAGCGACCACGAGGTCGGCGCCGGCGCGGCGCAGGTCCGCGGCAGCACCGCCGCGGTCGACGCCGATCGTCTGCGCGAAGCCACCGGCGACCCCTGCCCGCACCCCGGCCGTGGCATCCTCGACCACGGCCGTCCGCTCGGGTGCCACAGCCAAGCGCTCGGCTGCCTGGAGCATGATGGCCGGGTCGGGCTTGCCCGGCAGGCCCTCTGCCGCCATGTCCTCGCCGTCGACCTTGATCTCAAAGCAATCCAGCACGCCGGCACTCTTCAGCACGGCCGTGGCGTTGCGGCTCGAGGAGAAGACCGCGAGGCGCAGGCCGGCCCGCTGCAGCCGGTCGAGCAGGGCCAGGCTGCCCGGATAGGCCTCGACCCGGTGCTCCTCGAGCCAAGCGTTGAAGTAGCGGTTCTTGGCGTTGCCGAGGCCGCAGACGGTGGCGCTGCCGGGCTCGTCGTCGTCGCTGCCGTGTGGCAGCTCGATGCCGCGCGAGGCGAGAAAGCTTTCGACGCCGTCGTAGCGCGGCTTGCCGTCGACGTACTCGCGGTAGTCGGCGTCCTCGTCGAACGGCGGCTCGTCCGGGTGGTGCTCGGCGAGCCAGGCGTCGAAGAGCTGCTTCCAGGCCGCCGCATGGGCTCGGGCGGTATCGGTGATCACCCCGTCCATGTCGAACAGCACGGCGTCGATGCCGGCAGACGTTGTTGCCGCGCCCGCTTTCTGGTCGAGCCTCTCGTTCATCCGCTTTCCTTTGCGTCGTCCGGGTCCGCTGCCGCGCCTGGCGGCCGGCCGTTCGGCCGCTCGGCGGCACCGGCGGGGGCCAAGGGAAGAAGGCCGCGCCGTATGCAGGCCTTCTCGATCTCCACCAGGAGGAAGACCGCGACACCCACCGCAAGGCAGAGCGCCCAGCCGAGAGGGTCGAGCGGTGCCGTGCCGAACAGCGTGTTCATGAAGGGGGCATAGGTGAGGAGCAGCTGCAGCAGAATGATCGCCGCGATCGCGAGCAGCACCACCGGGTTCCCTGTCAGGCCCGAGAGCGTGTAGGCCGGCGCATGGAAGGATCGGCTGTTGAGCAGGTAGAACGCCTGGCCCATGACCAGCGCATTGACGGCGAGCGTGCGGGCGAGCTCGACCGGCGTTTCCGGGTTCTGCTGCTCGTACCAGAACAGCGATCCGGCCCCGCTCAACAACAAGAAGCCGACGAAGGCTGTGCGCCACAGCACGAAACCGGTGAGCAGCGGCTCGTCCGTCGGATGCGGCGGGCGGGCCATCAGGTCGCCTTCCGCCTTTTCCCAGGCGAACGCGATCCCCAGTGTCACCGCGGTGACCATGTTGACCCAGAGGATCTGCACCGGTGTCATCGGCAGCACGAAGCCGAGCGCGATCGCGAGGACGATGATGAAGCCCTGCGCGAAGTTCGTCGGCAGCAAATAGAGGATCGACTTGCGCAGGTTGTCGTAGACCACACGGCCTTCCTCGACCGCCCGTTCGATCGAGGCGAAATTGTCGTCGGCGAGCACCATTTCGGACGCCTCGCGCGCCGCCTCCGTGCCCTTCTGGCCCATGGCGATCCCGATGTCCGCGCGCTTGAGCGCCGGCGCGTCGTTGACCCCGTCGCCGGTCATCGCGACGATCTCGCCCTCTGACTGCAGCGCCTTCACCAGCCGCAGCTTGTGCTCGGGGCTCGCCCGCGCGAAGACGTCCACGTCCATGACGTTCTCGCGAAGATCCTCGTCGCTCATCTGCTCGAGCTCGCGGCCCGTCAAGACCCGCTCGGTGTTCGCCATGCCGAGCTCGCGGGCGACCGCGGCTGCGGTCCGGGCATGGTCGCCGGTGATCATCTTCACGCCGATGCCGGCCTCGTGACAGATGCCGACCGACTGGATCGCCTCGTCGCGCGCCGGATCGATCAGCCCGAAGATGCCGAGAAAGACGAGGTCGCGCTCGACCTCCTCCTCGGTGAGCTCGTCCGTCTCGCCCACCTCCTTGCGCGCGGCCGCGAGCAACCGCTGGCCACGCCCGGCGATGTCGTCGGCCCGCGACTGCCAGCGTTCGGGATCGAGCGCGCCCTCGTCGTCGCCCTGCTGCTCCCGGGCGCACATCTCGAGCAGGCGCTCGGGCGCGCCCTTGACGTAGACGAAGTGCCGGCCGTCGCGGTCCCGATGCAGCGTCGCCATGTAGCGCCGCTCCGAGGCGAACGGGATCTCGTCCGTGCGGGGATGGTCCTCGGCCTGGGCCTCGGGGTCGAGCCCCGCCTTGCGCGCGAGCACGATCAGCGCCGCCTCCATCGGATCGCCCGCCGCCTGCCAGCCGTCGTCCTGCTCGGTGACCGCCGCATCGTTGCAGAGCAGGCCGACCCGGAGAATCTCCAGCACGTCGGGGTGCGCCGCGGGATCGGCGTTCTCGCCGTCGATGGTGAGGTCGCCCTCGGGCGCGTAGCCGACGCCTTCGATCTCGACCTCGATCGCGGCGGTGCGCACGGTCTTCACCGTCATCTCGTTGCGGGTCAATGTGCCCGTCTTGTCGGCGCAGATCGTGGTCAGCGCGCCCAGCGTCTCGACCGCCGGCATCTTGCGGATGATCGCGTTGCGCCGCGCCATCCGCTCGACGCCGATCGCCAGTGTCACGGTCATGACCGCCGGCAAGCCCTCCGGGATGGCAGCCACAGCGATGGAGACCGCCGCCAGGAACATCTCGTGCCATGCCCGACCCCAAACCAGGGTGCCGATGGCGAAGGTGACGACGGCGAGCGCCATGATCGCGATGCTGAGCATCTTGGTGAAGGCGTCGAGCCGGCGCATGAGCGGCGTCTTCAGGCTCTCGACCTCCGAGAGCATGGCACTGATCCGGCCGATCTCGGTGTCCTCGCCGATCCGGACCACGACGCCGGTGCCCCGCCCAGAAGTCACGATCGTGCCGGAGTGGGCGAGGCAAGACCGGTCACCGATCTCGGCCTCGGCGTCGACCGGCTCGCTCGACTTGCCGACGGCGGTCGATTCGCCGGTGAGCGACGCCTCCTGCGTCTGCAGGTTCCTGGCCTTCAGAATCCGAAGGTCGGCGGGCACCCGGTCGCCGGTCTCGAGATGGACGATGTCGCCGGGCACCAGCTCCTCGGCCGGCAAATCGCGCCGCTTGCCGCCGCGCGTCACCCGCGCCTCGTTCGAGAGGATCTTCTGCACGCTCTGCAGCGCCTGCTCGGCGCGGCCTTCCTGGACGAAGCCGATCGCGGCGATGATCAGCACCACGGCGAAGATCACGCCGCTGTCGAGGTATTCGCCGAGCAGCCCGGTGACCACGGCAGCGATAAGCAGGAGGTAGATGAACAGGTTGTCGAACTGGCCGATGAAGCGTCGAAGGGGCGAAACTCGGCTGCCCTGCTCCAGGCGGTTCTCGCCGTATCTTCGGCGCCGGTCGGCTGCGGCTTCCTCGTTCAGTCCCTGATCGGCGTCCGCGTCGAGCGCCTCGAGCGCATCCTCGACGGCGACGGCGTGCCAGTCGCGGCTTTCCTGGTCATCGTTCGACTGCTCGACCTGCTCGGCCATGTCTACCCGCTCACGTCTTCGCCCGCCCGGTTCGACCCGATGCCGGCACTGCCTCGACTTGCTCGGCTCCCGCACGGAACCGACGGCACTGCGCGCCGCTACGAAGCATGACGTGCTGCGCCCGCGAATGGTTCCATCGGGCAGCGCCGGGCACCCGAACGGAGGGACCGCTCAGAGCTCGGCGTAGTCTGGTGC
>SLRI01000615.1 GCA_007131045.1 Rhodospirillales bacterium | reverse complement strand
GGGCCTTCAGGGCGGCGCTCGAGGGGGCGCTGCCAGCCGACCTCCACGAGTTGGTCGCCGAGGCCAAGGCAGAGCTGCAGGCCGAGGCCCGCATCGAGGCCACCCGCTTCGCCTCGGGCCGCGTCCTCGAGCGACTGGTGCCGGCGCTCCCCGCCCTGATCGGCGGCTCCGGCGACCTCACGCCCGCCAACAACACGCAGACCGCCGAGCGCCGGGCGATCCGGGCGGGCGACTATGCCGGCGGCTACCTCCACTATGGTGCCCGCGAGCACGGCATGGCCGCGATCATGAACGGGATGGCGCTGCACAAGGGCCTCGTCCCCTTCGCCGGGACCTTCCTGGCGTTCACCGACTATGCCAGGCCCGCCATCCGCCTCGCCGCCTTGATGCAACAGCGGGTGATCCATGTGATGACCCACGATTCGATCGGCCTCGGCGAGGACGGGCCGACCCACCAGTCGGTGGAGCACCTGGCGGCGCTGCGGGCGATCCCCGGCGTCCGGGTCTTCCGCCCGGCCGATGCGGTCGAGGTGGCCGAGTGCTGGGAATTGGCGCTGCGCCACGACCAGGGCCCCTCGATCCTCGCGCTGAGCCGCCAGCCGGTGCCGCTGGTCCGGCGCGACAGCGAAGCCGCCAACCGCTCGGCCAGGGGGGCTTATGTCCTGGCCGACGCCGAACAGCCCGCCCGGGTGACGCTGCTCGCCACCGGTGCGGAGGTGGGCCTCGCCCTCGAGGCGCGCGAGCGGCTGGAGGCCTCGGGCATCGGCACCCGGGTCGTCTCGATGCCCTGCCTCGAGCTCTTCGAGGCCGAGGACCGCGCCTATCAGGACGAGGTCCTCGGCCGAACGCCGGTCCGGGTCGCGGTCGAGGCCGCCTCGCGGCAGGGCTGGGACCGCTATGTCGGCCGCGACGGCGGCTTCGTCGGGATGACCGGCTTCGGCGCCTCGGCGCCGGCCGAGGTGCTGTTCGAGAAGTTCGGCATAACCGCGGATGCCATCGTCGCCGAGGCCACCGCGCTGCTGGAGCGCCAGCCGGCCGCTCGAGCGCTCTAGCCGCCGCCGGCTCGGTCAGTCGAGGTCGAGCACGGCGTCCAGGGTTTGCCGGTCGATGTTGTCGGTGATGCAGACGATTTGCGAGCGCCGGCTGGAGTCCGGCCAGGCGGCGAGCTCGACCGGGGGGTGGAAGACGTGGTGGACCCCCTGGACGAGGACCGGGCCCGCGGTGTCGGCCAGGGCGAGGATGGCCTTGAAGCGGAGCAGGCGGTCGCCGTGCTGCTGGCGGAGGTCGGCGAGCCGGGCCTGCAGCTTCGCCCAGTCGAGGGGTCGGTCGATGGTCAGGCAGTGGGCCTGGATGCTGCCGTCGTGGTGGTGCCCTGGTCGGTGGTCCGGCTGGGCGTTGCTGTCGGTGGTCTGGTCGAGCCAATGCCGGGCGTCGATGGATTTGCTCGCGGGATCGAAGCCGCCGGCGCCGAACAGGGTCTCGGGGTCGACGGCGCCCTTGGTCACCTCGAGCCTGGCGGCGTTGGGGTTGAGGGCGGCGAGCTCTTCGTGGAGGCGGCGGACGGCCAGGGGCTCGGCGAGGTCGGTCTTGGTCAGCAAGAGACGGTCGGCGAGGGCGGCCTGCTTGCGGGCTTCGCGGCGGTCGGCCAGTTGCCGGCTGCCGTGCAGCGCGTCGCAGCTGGTGATCAGGGTGTCGAGGCGGAAGAAGTGGCTGACCAGCGGGTTGTTGAGCAGCATCTGGCAGATCGGCGCAGGGTCGGCGAGGCCGGTGGTCTCGACCAGGACACGGGCGAAGGGCGGGATCTGGCCCTTGCGCATCTTGCCGAGCATGGCGCGCAGCGTGGTCTCCAGATCGCTTCTGAGCGCGCAGCAGACGCAGCCCGAGGCGAGCAGGACGGTTTCGCCGTCGAGGTGCTCGACCATCAGGTGGTCGAGACCGATCTCGCCGAATTCGTTGATGATCACCGCGCTGTCGGCCATCCCCGGCTGCGCCAGGAGGTGGTTGAGGATCGTGGTCTTGCCGCTGCCCAAGAATCCGGTGATGACCGAGACCGGCAGGCGGGCGGCCGACCGGTCGCGCTCGAAGATGCTCATCTGCTCAGCGCCCCCCTTCCCTTTTGCCGTTGCGCTTAGTGGCTCTGGGGCCGGCTGGCAACTGATCCTGCTTGACAGTCGCGCTTTCTCGGCAAACCCTTGCGACGCCGCAGGGGTTGCGGTTCAACCAATGATAACCGGGAGGCTCAGGGAATGACGAAACTCGAGGAGACGGCCGAAGGGGCCGTTGCCAGCAATCGGCGTGGCTTCATGAAGGTGGCGGGATTGGGTGCGGCGGCAGGGGTCGCCGGCAAGTTCTCGCTCGCCCCGATCTCCAGCGCTTCGGCCCAGGAGAGTGATCAGGAACCGTGGTGGCCGTCGAAGTGGGGTCCGGAGGACCAGGCGGGCTCGACCAATCACCTGACGCCGGAGAAGGTGCTGGAGTCGGTCCAGCTGGTCCAGGACGGGCGGGTCTACAAGCTCGGTCGCGACTACGAATCGGGCATGCCGTTCTTCGGCACGCGGAGCTTCACGATGGTGATCCCGGGTGCCCCTACCGGCGGGCCGTTCGGCTCCAACAAGCTGATCTACAACGACGAGTACCTGGCGACCGAGATCGGCCAGGTGGGAACGCAGTTCGACGGTCTCGGCCATATCGGCCTGCAACTCGGCGAGGACGGCGACAAGCGCGAGATGCGCTACTACAACGGCTTCACCGAGCTCGAGGTCGGCAATTCGCTGGGCTTGCTGAAGCTCGGCACCGAGCATCTCAAGCCGATCGTCACCCGTGCCCATCTGATCGACGCCATGGCCGTGCACGGCCAGATGATGGATGTCGGCGAGGAGATCACGCTCGAGATGCTGCGCAGCGCGCTCGAGGCGCAGGGCATGAGCGAGGACGACATCCTGCCGGGCGACGGCATTCTCTTCCATACCGGCTGGGGCCAGCTCTGGATGGAGAACAACGACCGCTACAACAGCGGCTGCCCCGGCATCGGCATGGAGGTGGCGGAGTGGGTGGTCGAGAAGGATCTCTGCTTCGTCGGCGGTGACACTTGGCCGGTCGAGGTGATCCCCAATCCGGATCCGGACCTGGCCTTCCCGGTGCACGGGCATTTGCTCGCCAAGCACGGCATCGTCATTTTCGAGAACCTCCACTTCGACGAGGTGCTCGCCGACGGCAAGCACCGCTTCCTGTTCATGTTCACGCCCGTGCCGATCAAGGGTGCCACCGGCTCGCCCGGCTGTCCGATCGCCATCACCTGACCATTCGGGCGGGCGGACCCGCCCGTTCCGCGACCCGACCCGTGCTCGAAGAAAAGGTAGCCGGGGCCTTTCTGGCGTGGATCTCTGCCGGCGAACGGGGAGCGGTCGGCGGAAATGGCAGAGACGCAGGGAGGATGATCCTCCCTGCACCCACCGGAACTTTGTGGCCGGAGCGAAGTTGAGCGGTGGCAAAAAGGTACCTGGAACCTTTTTGGGCGCGTGAGAGTCCCGAGGGGGTGCGGGGGAAATCATTTCCCCCGCGCTTTTCTTAGCCCACGCCGCCGTCGTGTTTGCCGCTGGTGAAGGCTTCCTTGGCGAGGCGGGTTATGTTGGACCAGTCGTTGATCCGTATGGCGGATTTGGGGGTGACCCAGGAGCCGCCGACGCAGAGGACGTTGGGGAGCTCGAGGTAGTGGTGGGCCGTCGCGGCGTTGATGCCGCCTGTCGGGCAGAAGCGGAGGTCGGGGAGCGGGGAGGCGATGGCCTCGAGGTAGGCGGGGCCGCCGGCGGGGCCGGCGGGGAAGAATTTCAGGCGGTCGAAGCCGCGGTCGGCGAGCATCAGCATTTCGGACGCGGTGGCCGCACCCGGCAGCAGTGGGCACGGACTGCCCTCGGCGGCGTCGAGCAGCCGGTCGGTGAAGCCGGGGCTGACGGCAAACGCGCAGCCGAGCTTGGCGACCTCGGCCAGCTGCTCGGGCGTGCGGACGGTGCCGGCCCCGACGATGGCGCCTTCGACCTCGGCGATGATCGCGCGCATGGCTTCCATGGCGGCTTCGGTGCGCAGCGTGATCTCGAGGACGTCGAGGCCGCCCTTGACCAGGGCCCTGGCCAGCGGGACGGCTTTTTGGGGATCCTCGATGACGATGACGGGGATGACCGGGACGCGGCGCATCAGCTCGTCGGTGGTGTAGGTCTTGCTCATCGGATCAGGCCGCGAAGTCGATGACGGAGGCGCCGGTGTCGGCGGTGCCGACGGAGCGGCGGAAGGCTGTGAACAGCTCTCGGCCGCAGCCCTGGTGGTAGGATGCGAGGTCGGCGGTGGCGGGATCGCGGGCGGCCCATTCGGCGGTGTCGACCAGGGCTTCGACGGTGCCCTTCTCGGCGTCGATGCGGATCATGTCGCCGTCCCTCACCTTGGCGATGGGCCCCCCGTGGGTGGCTTCGGGAGTGAGGTGGATGGCGGCCGGGACCTTGCCCGAGGCGCCGGACATCCGGCCGTCGGTCAAGAGGGCCACCCGGAAGCCCTTGTCCTGCAGCACGCCCAGTTGCGGGGTGAGCTTGTGCAGCTCGGGCATGCCGTTGGATGTGGGGCCCTGAAAGCGGACGACGGCGACGAAGTCCTTCTCGAGCTCGCCCGCCTTGAACGCCCGGATCAGGTCGTTCTGCTCGTGAAAGACCACGGC
>SLRI01000593.1 GCA_007131045.1 Rhodospirillales bacterium | reverse complement strand
TATCACGACCGGCGCCGCGAGCGGCTCACCGCCGTGCTCAAAGCCCTGGGCCGCGGCGAAGGGCCGAGCGCGGCCGAAATCGCCGCGGCGCCGCTGCTCGACGCGTGGCAGCAAACGTCGAGCAACGAGGGGATGACTGTCCTTGTCGGCGTTGTCAGCGGGCACCCCCGTCTCTTGGACGGTCCGGTCACCACCAGCCCATTGCTGTTGCTCGATGTCGAGCGCGGGTTCGCCCGGACGGTGTCGCGCTGGTACCGCATCGGGCGCTCGTTGAGCGATTATCTGCGCGACAGCCAGCCGGCGGCCGATGAGGATCCGTCGCCGCCCGCTCAAAGGACGAGCTGACTGCTTTTTCCGGCCGGGCGCGCCGCCGGCAGGGCAGGGCGGGCCGGCGGCTGGCTCGGTGCACGAATCTTGAAGCAGAGCTTGGTCGGCAGGCGCCGCCCACGCCGCTCGACGACGGCGAGCTCGGCAACGATCCCGCTCGTCGTCTCGACCTGCTTCAGCGCTGTCTTCAGATCCCGCTCGATGTGTCGCCACTGCGTGTACCCGGGCCCCAGCGTGAGCAACTCGTTGAGCGCTTCGAACGAGAGCGTCCAAGACGGCCGTTTCAAGCGCTCGCGCTGGACCAGATTCTCGTAGAGAATCAGCGCCCAGCGCGAGCGCAGGCGTGCTGCAACACGCAAATCGATCCGCGCATAGGGAATCGGCTGGGTGAGTGCCGCTACCAGCAGCGGCGCGAAGCGCAGGTGCAGATCTCCCGTCTCGGAACAAAGCTCGAAAGCAAGAAGCAGGGTTTGACCGTCGGCAATCCGTCCCGGCAGCGAGACCGGCTGCGTCTGCAAACGCTCGAGGCTCGCTCGCAATCGCCGGTAGTCGCGCTGGCCGCCGAGGCCGGCGGCGTCCATGAGCCGGCGCGCATCGAGATTACAGACGTTCAGCCGGCCCAGTTTGAAGAAGGAGGGCCAGGACAGGGCCAAGAGCAGGTTCAGCACCCGACGGTCGACAACCCCGAAGCCGCCATCATCGAGCAGTCCGACGAGCGCTTCAGGCTTCGCCAGCACGGAGGGCCTGGTGAGATCCAGCGGGTCACCGATCACGACGGGCAACTCGGGACCCAACCTGGCAGCAGTATCGAGCAGCTCTTCAAAGAATCCAACAGCAGGGCCAGCCTGCTGCAGCTCTGCAAGCACATCTGAATCGAGCTTGAAGAGCATGATGCAGGCTTTCTGGAAAAAGGCCCTGACTGCCGGGCAAAGACATCGTCCCACTGAAAGGTCAAAAAACATTAAAGAACGATCCGGAGCCGCAAGGCGAACGGGTTTCCAGGATTGGCAGAGTCTTCGAGACAGTTGGAAAGATTGGCGCGCGCCGATGCCGCGAAAAGACTGGGCCA
Source organism: Rhodospirillales bacterium (assembly GCA_007131045.1). Lineage (GTDB taxonomy): Bacteria > Pseudomonadota > Alphaproteobacteria > Geminicoccales > Geminicoccaceae > SLRI01. The sequence continues at coordinate 3,327 of SLRI01000593.1, read as the reverse complement.
AACCCATCCCCTCGTGAGTGAATGGCGGCGAGAACGGAGCCGTTGCCGGCCCGGCGCAAGCCGACGCCGGCCTCGGGTGAGCCATGGACGGCCTCGGCGGGAGGCTTCGGCGGCGCCAGACGGGAGGATGTGACGGGGCCTTGGCTCGAGCCGGCAAGCCCCTCGAGGGCAGGCGTCAGACCAGGATTTGGCTGGCGTTGCCGACGCCAGACGGTTTGCCTGCGCTGGCCCGGTATGTTGACCCGCCGACGGCAAAGCGTCCGGGGCAGGGATCGAGGCAACCCGATTGTCGCCCGCCGGTCATTCTGTTACGGGGTTTTTTGACATTGCCCCATAACATTGATCGTCCGATGCCTGTCATGAAGCTCTCGCTCGCTCACCAGACCATGTTCGCCGAGCTCGTCCAGCGCTGCTTCGACGCCACCTTCGACGAGCAGTTCCCTGAGCGCGGCAGGTTCTACAAGACCACCGTGAAGGGGCGGGCCTACTGGTACTACGAGACGCCGCGGGCCGGTGGCGCACGCGAGCAGCGGCGCTATGTCGGCCCGGTCGATGACCCGGCCGTCTCCGAGCGCGTCGAACGTTTCCAGTCGATCAAGGCTGACTATCGTGAGCGCCGCTCACTGGTACGGTCACTCGTCGCCGCGGGCCTGCCGCGACCGATCGGCATTGTCGGTGACGTGGTCGAGGCATTGGCGAAAGCCGGCCTCTTTCGCCTCCGCGGCGTTCTGATCGGCACGACCGCTTTTCAATGCTACGGTGGCTATCTCGGCATGCGACTGCCGGCGCAGTCGGTGACCACGGCCGACGTGGATTTTGCCCAGTACCGGTCGATTTCGGCGGCGGTCGAGGACAGTCTGCCGCCGATGCTGGACACCTTGCGAGCGGTCGATCCGTCGTTCGTCGCCGTCTCCGGGCTCGACGCCACGGCACCGCCGGCGCGGTACCGCAACGATCGGCATCTCGAGGTCGAGTTCCTGACGCCGAATCGTGGCTCCGACGATCACCAGTCTCGGCCGGCGGCCATGCCATCGCTCGGCGGCGCCGGCGCTCAGCCGCTGCGCTTTTTGGATTTCCTGCTCCGCGATCCAGTACGCTCGGTCATACTGCACGGTGGCGGCGGGCTTGTCACGATCCCGGCCCCCGAGCGCTTTGCCGTGCACAAGCTCATCGTCGCCGCCCGTCGCCGCGACGATGACAACGGGCGGCTGAAGGCCCGCAAAGATCTCGTGCAGTCCGAACTGATTTTGGCGGCATTGCAGCAGGAGCGGCGCCTCGACGAGGTCGGCGAGGTCTATCTCGAGGCCGGGGATCGAGGCCCGAAGTGGCGCGAGACGCTGAGCCGGGGGCGCGACAGACTTCAACCATCCGCCCGCGCGATGCTCGATGAAAGCATCGTGCGGGCCTGTCGTCACGCCGACCGACCGACACCAGAGCCATGAGGCATGGTTGTGGCGGCCGCCTGTGCCTGACTGGCCAGCAAGCCTGCCGCTGCAGCAGGGCAGGCGTAAGAGAATACATCTTGCATAAGTTGCAAGTTGCAACTTATCTCTGATCGAGAGACAACCCCTCCATCGCCCGGTGCCCGGGCATGAAAGGGGAGTCTCTCATGGACCTGCTCCACCCATCCAGCACCTCAACGGCGATCGTCTGCACGGCCGTCTCGACCGAGAGTCTGCTCAATCTGGCGACGGAGACTGACACAATCGACGTCGGCCGGGTCGACGGCGATGGCGTGCCGCGGCGTCTCGCCGGGCAAGTTCAGGAGCTTCTTGCCAGCGTCCGGTCCGGCCACCTCGATGAGCAGCTGGTCGCTGACGATCCGAGCCATGCACCATCCGAGATGTTGCAAATGCTGCGCCGGCAATTGCGCGAGGCCGGCCGGTCGCTCCTGGCCGGCACCAGGGCCCGCCCGGGGCCGCACGGTGACGACGTCGTGCTCGTCCTGGCTTTTCCCCAGGGGGTCGTGAGCCGCGCCGAGGTTTGTTGCGACCTCGACTGACCAAACCGGCACTGTTCTTATCCCGCCAAACCGAGGATACCTCGATGATCGACTTTTCAGTGCCTGCGGCGCTCGCCGAGCGGCTGCACGCGGTGGCGGAACGGCGCGAGACCGACGCCGACACCCTTCTGCGAAACTTGCTCGAACTTTTTCTCGACTGCTGCGAGAAAGGCTGGCGACGAGACCAATGGGGCTTGTCGATGGTCGAAACGGACGACGGTCCGACCCCGCCCACCGGCCTCGAAAAAGTCTTTGCCGACTACCCGCGCTGGCAAGCTCGTGCGGCTCTGGCTGACGTCGACGACGCGGCCGAGACCGCTGGCGCAGATCCCTCGACCGATCCATCGAGCGACCCGCCCGACGACGAGCCGGCCGGTCATTCGAGCAGGCCTTGCATCTTGTGGCGCGACGATGCCGTGGCCGTGCACATCACCTTCCTGCCGGCCACAAGAGAAGTCGCGGTGCTGGCGATGACGCGCGATCGACAGGAACAGACCCTTCTCGAGCTCGAGCGCTCCGAGGTATGGGTTGATTTCGGCAGCCGCGCCTGGCGACGGGTGCTTGATGCCGCCGATCACTTGGCCGACGAGCTTACATTGGCGAAGCCGGGCGGCCAGCCGCCAGGCGATGAAGCATGAGCCGCGGGCCTGATGCTGTTTCGCGTTGGCAGGCAACAATCGCGTGCAAAAGGGACACCTCTGTGGCGTTGGCTTGGGTGCGGAAGGTAGGTTCAGGCGCGGTTTTGAAGCGCCAGCTTCGTTGCCGGTCAGGGCAATGTCGCAATGATGGATCAGCTGGTCGAGAGGGCCGTGGTCATCTTGATGTCGCTGGGCTGGGCTACGCGCCGAAGATCAGGCTGGTGGTGACGATGAGCGAGCTTGTGCTCGTAGAGCCGGCTGAGCAGCTGACCTCTGGGCCACGAGGTCCCATTCCATGTCGATTTACAGACGGGCGCGCAGAAACTGCTCGCGCTCCATCCGCATGGCCAGTTCATGAACGCTGAAATGATCTGGACCATAACCTGTGAAACCTCGGCCATGAGCTGTTCCATGACAGCGGCAATGATCATGCCGCTGGTTCTGTCGGGCATGGGGTGTTCCAATCGTCAAGAAGGAACGCCCCATAGGCTCAATCGCCTGTTGCCGCCCTGGGCGCCGATACAGGCAGCCACGGTCCCGATACAAACGGAGCCAAATTTCAGACCTGATTACGCAACCTGATGTCTGGAAATTCGTTGGTGGCCCGATCAAGCATCCGGGCTGTTCCAGTTGATGTATGGCTGCTTTGAAGCCAGCCACGTTTCGTCGATTTCGACGAGCACAGCG
>SLRI01000600.1 GCA_007131045.1 Rhodospirillales bacterium | reverse complement strand
TGGCCGAGGCCGCCGGCGACCATGGTGCCGATGGCGAGGCCGACGACGGCCGCCGCCGCGCGCTGATGGCGTGTTCGATTGCGCAAAGCTTCTCTCCCTGATGTGCCTGGTCACGCTCGCCCGGTCAGCTCCGCATAGGTGCGGCCGACCATCGAACTCGGCAACCTTGACCACTTTACTGCCTGCTTGTCCGCTTGTCTGGCAAGTTTTTTTTCACTAGCCTCGGGTCCACTAACTGCCGCGGTGGCAAGCCCTCGCGGATCAGCGATGCAGACGGGAGGACGAGGCTCGATGGCGGGCGACGCGCGCATTCCAGAAAACATGGCATTTATCGAGAGTGCCGGGGCCGGCGGGCCCGAGGTGCTGCGGCCGGGCCGCATGGCGGTGCCGCGGCCCGGTCCGGGCGAGGTGCTGATCGAAGTGGCGGCCGCCGGGGTCAACCGGCCGGACGTGCTGCAGCGGAGCGGCAACTACCCGCCGCCGCCCGGCGCCTCCGACGTGCTGGGCCTCGAGGTCGCCGGCACCGTGGTCGGACTGGGCGACGGCGTCGACGGCGCGCTCGCGGGCCAGAAGGTCTGCGCGCTGGTCCATTCCGGCGGCTACGCCGAATACTGCGTGGCAGCTTCCCCCCTCTGCCTGCCGGTGCCGGAGGGCTTCTCGATGATCGAGGCCGCGGCCCTGCCCGAGACCTTCTTCACCGTCTGGACCAACGTCTTCGAGCGCGGCCGGCTCGTCGCCGGCGAGACCATCCTGATCCACGGCGGCTCGAGCGGCATCGGCACGACCGCGATCCAGCTCGCCAAGGCCAGGGGGACAACGGTGATCGTGACCGCGGGCTCGGCCGAGAAATGCCGGGCCTGCGAGGATCTCGGTGCGGATCACGCCATCGACTACAAGACCGAGGATTTCGCAGCCCGGGTCAAGGAGCTGACCGAAGGCGGCGTCGATCTCGTCCTCTGCATGGTCGGCGGCAGCTACATCCAGCGCAACTTCCAGGTGCTGAAGGTCGAGGGTCGCCTGGTGCAGATCGCGTTTCTGGGCGGGGCCAAGGCCGAGGTCGACTTCACACCCCTGATGATCAAGCGGCTGACCTTCACCGGCTCGACGCTCAGGCCGCGGACGGTGGCACAAAAGGCCGCAATCGCAAAAGCACTCCGGGCCGAGGTCTGGCCGCTCTTCGAAGAGGGCACGGTCCGGCCGGTGATCAGCCAGGTGCTGCCGCTCGCCGAGGCCGCCCGGGCGCACGCGCTGATGGAGGAGAGCCGGCACATCGGCAAGATCATGCTCGACGTCGAAGGCGGCGGCACCGGATGACCACCAATTCCAGCCATGCCGGGCGGGTGGTGCTGGTGACCGGCGCCGGCCAGGGGATCGGTGCGGCGATCGCCCGGGCGTTCGTTGCACAGGGAGCGGCCGTCGCCGTCTTGGATCTCGACCACGAGCGGGCAGCCCTGACCGCCGATGAACTCGAGGCCGCGGGCGGCACGGCCATTGGGGTCGCCGCCGACGTCGCCGATCGGGCCAGCCTCGCGGCCGCCCTCGACCGGGTGGTCCACCGCCTGGGGACAGTCGACATCCTGATCAACAATGCCGGAATCTCGCCCAAGCACGACGGCGCGCCGGCGCCGATCGACGCGATGGACGAGGCCGAGTGGCGCCGGGTCGTCGACGTCAACCTGACCGGCGCCTTTCTCGCCGCCAAGCTGGTGGTGCCGGCGATGCAGGCGAAGGGGTGGGGCTCGATCGTCAACATGTCCTCGGTCGCCGGGCGCACCTATTTTCCCAGCATCGGCGTGCATTACGCGGCGACCAAGGCGGCGCTGATCGGCTTCACCAGGCACCTCGCGGGCGATCTCGGACCCCATGGCATCACCGTCAACGCCATCGCCCCCGGCCGCATCCGCACGCCGCTGATCGCGAGCGTGCCGGCAGCGGTGAACGAGGCGGCGATCCAGGCGACACCGCTGCGCCGGCTCGGCGAGCCCATCGACGTGGCCACGGCCGCCCTCTGGCTGACCTCGGCGGATGCCGGGTTCGTCACCGGCCAGGTGGTCGACGTCGCCGGCGGCTGGCTGATGACGTGAGCCGGGCTCGATGATCGGCTTCGACGGCAAGGTGCTGCTGCTGACCGGTGCGCAGGGCGGCATCGCGCGGGCCACCGCCGAGCGCTTCCTCGCGCATGGCGCCCGCCTGCTGCTCACCGATCTCGACGGCACCGCCCTCGAGGAGCTGGGCCGGAGGCTCGACCCGACCGGCGGCCGTGTCCTGACCATGGCGCAGGACGTGACGGTACCGGCGGATGCGCTTCGGGCGGTGACGGCGGCGGTCGAGCGGTTCGGCCGGCTCGATCTTCTGGTCACCGCTGCCGGGCTCTATCCAGAGGCGCTGGTGCGCGACATGCCGGATGACGAGTGGCGGCGGGTGATCGCGGTCAATCTCGACGGTGTCTTCTTCACCACCCGGGCGGCGATCCCGGCGCTGGCGCCGGGCGGGGCGATCGTCAACGTCGCCTCGATGGCGGGGCATCGCGGCAGCCGGGCGCACGCCCACTATGCCGCGGCCAAGGGCGCGGTCACCAGCTTCACCCGCTCCCTGGCACTCGAGCTCGCCCCCGCGATCCGGGTCAACGCCGTGGCGCCCGGGCTGATCGATACGCCGATGGTCCAGCCGCTGATGGCGGCCAAGGGTGAGCAGCTGCTCGCCCAGACGCCGCTCGGGCGGCTCGGCCGGGCGGACGAGGTGGCCGATGCGGTGGCGTTCTTGTGCTCCGACCGGGCGAGCTTCATCACCGGCGAGACGCTGCACGTCAACGGCGGCCTGCACATCGCCGGCTGAAGGGGCACCACGGATGGCGAAAGCGGGCATGCCGGATGATCGAGACGTCGCAGCCGGACGCGGGCCGCTCGACCGCCCGCCCTCGCTGGTCGACAAGCTCGCCCAGCGGCTGCAGGCCGACATCCGCGCCGGCCGCTACCCGCCGGGCTCGCGGCTGCCGGCCGAGCAGACGATGTGCGCGCTCTACCGGGTCAGCCGGGCCACGGTGCGCGAGGCGGTGGGCCGGCTCAAGCACGACGGGCTCGTCGCCTCGCGCCAGGGCGCCGGGGCGTTCATCGCAGAATCCGGCCTGCCCGCGGTCTTTCGCCTCGACATCGCCGACTTCTCCGATGCCCAAGAGATCCGCAACATCGTCGAGCTGTTGATCGCGGTCGAGGCTGCGGCCTCCGAGCACGCCGCCCGGCGGCGGACGGCCGGAGATCTCGAGATCATCCGCGCCCGGCTCGAGGCCATGCAGACGGCGATCGACCGCAACGAGCCCGGGGTCGACGAGGACCTCACCTTTCACCGCAGCATCATCGAGGCGACCCACAACCCGTTCTTTTGCGATCTCTCGGATTTCCTCGACCAGCGGGTGCGCCGCTTCATTCGCACCGCCCGCGCCAACTCCGCCCGCTTCTTGGGCCTGACCCAGGCGGTGCAGGGCGAGCACCAGGCGATCTTCGCGGCGATCGCGAGCGGCGACGGGCCCGGTGCGCGGGCCGCGGCCGAGCGCCATCTGCTCAACGCCGCGGCCCGGCTCGAGCTCTATCTCGAGCGGTGACGTCGGGCATGGACGAGGTCGACTACGTGATCGTCGGCGGCGGCGCCGCCGGCTGCGTGCTGGCAGCCCGGCTTTCCGAGGACCGCGCCAACCGGGTGCTGCTGCTCGAGGCCGGCGGTGACCGGTTCGGCTTTTGGGTCCCGATCCCGGCCGGGTTCGGCAAGACCTGGCGGGATCCGCGGCTGAACTGGCAGTTTCGAACAGAGCCCGAGCAGCACCTCTTCGACCGGCCGATCCCGGTGCCACGGGGCAAGAGCCTGGGCGGCTCGACCCTGATCAACGGGATGATCTATGTCCGCGGCCAGCCGATGGACTACGATCTCTGGGCGCAGGCCGGCTGCCGCGGCTGGTCGTTCGCCGACGTGCTGCCGTACTTCCAAAAACTCGAGGGGTTTCGCGAGGCGCGCCCGGGCGACGGCCGGGGCCGCGACGGGCCCCTGTCGATCGAGACGGTGGCTGAGCGCTTCGAGCTCGCCGAAGCCTTCATCAAGGCCGCCGAGGAGGCCGGCTATCCGCGCAATCCGGACTACAACGGCGAGGATCAGGAGGGCTTCGGCTATTACCAGGCGGCTTTGAAGAACGGTCGGCGGTGGAGCGCCTACGACGCCTATCTGCGCCCGGCCCGGGGCCGGCCGAACCTGGAGGTTCGCACCCACGCCCAGGCGGTCGGGCTCGAGATCGAAGGCCGCCGGGTCATGGGCGTGCGCTACCGGCGGCACGGCGTGGAGCACAACGTACGGGCCGCGGCCGAGGTGGTGCTGGCGGCGGGTGCGGTGCAGAGCCCGCAACTGCTCGAGCTTTCGGGGATCGGCGATCCGGCGGTGCTCTCCGCGCACGGCATCGAGGTCCGCCACGCGCTTCTCGGCGTCGGGCGGAACTACCAGGACCACTACGCCACCCGGATGAACTGGCGGGTGACCCGGCGGATCACGCTCAACGATCAGGCCCGCGGCTGGCGGCTCGGGCTCGCGGTCGCCGACTACTTCCTCCGCCGGCGGGGCATTCTGACCCTCGGCACCGGTCTGGTGCACGGCTTCGTCAAGACCCGGCCGGAGCTGGCGACACCAGATGTGCAATACTTCTTCGTCCATGCGAGCTACGCCAACGCTGCCGACCGGATCTTGGATACAGA
>SLRI01000475.1 GCA_007131045.1 Rhodospirillales bacterium | reverse complement strand
GTCGATACCACCACCTTCAGCCCCGAGCGCCGCCGCGACCTCGGCTTCACCAGCCCGGCCTTTCTCTATGTCGGCCGATTGGCGGTCGAAAAGAGCGTCGAAGACTTCCTCCGCCTGGACCTGCCCGGCAGCAAGGTCGTCGTCGGCGACGGGCCGGACCGCCAACAGCTCGAGGCGGCCTACCCGGAGGTGCTGTTCCTCGGCACCCGAACCGGCCTCGACCTCGCCGAGATCTACGCCGCAGCCGACGTCTTCGTCTTTCCGAGCCGGACCGACACCTTCGGCATGGTGCTGCTCGAGGCGCTGGCCTCCGGCCTGCCGATCGCCGCCTACCCGACCCCGGGACCGCTCGACGTCGTCGGCGCCTCCGGCACCGGGGTGCTCGACGAGGACCTGCGCCGGGCAGCGCTGGGTGCCCTCCAGATCCCGCGCGAGGCGTGTCGCCGGCACGCCCTGAGCTTCAGCTGGCAGGCGAGTGCGGCGGCCTTCTTCGGCCACATCGAGGCGGGCAACCGCGGCCGCGCCCTCGACCTCTCGTCGCTGGCCCGGCACGGGCTCAAGGCCCGCGTCGATGCCTGGCGCGCGGATCGCGCGGCCCAGACCACCGGCTGAACGAGCCGGTCGCCGGCGCTCTCCCTTGCCCGCTGCGCTCCTCCCTTGCCGAGGGCGACCAATACGTGCCACTGAACGACAAAGTTTCGACGGGATCAGGGGAGGAAGCGAAAGATGCCGCGGTTTGCTGCCAATCTGAGCATGATGTTCACCGAGCGGCCGTTCCTCGAGCGGTTCGCCGCAGCCGAGGCCGCCGGCTTCGAGGCGGTGGAGTACCTCTTTCCTTATGAGCACGACGCGGATGCGATCCGTGCAGCACTCGATGCGGCGGGGCTCGAGCAGGCCCTCTTCAACATGCCGCCCGGCGACTTCGCCGCGGGCGAGCGCGGGATCGCAGCACTGCCGGGGCGGGAGGCGGAGTTCAGGGACGGGCTGGAGCAGGCGTTGCATTATGCCCGGGTGATCGGGGCGAAGCGGCTGCACTGCATGGCCGGGCTGATCGGCGCCGACGACGACCGGGCGGCGTTCTCCTCGACATATCTCGCCAATCTGGCGCTCGCCGCGGAGAAGGCGGCACCCTTGGGCATCACCATCCTGATCGAGCCGATCAACAACCGCTCGATCCCCGGCTACTTCCTCAACTACCAGCGCGACGGCCGGCGGATCATCGAGCGGGTCGGGGCGCCGAACCTCAAGCTGCAGCTCGATTTCTTCCACTGCCAGATCATGGAGGGCGACCTCGCCATGCACCTGCGCGAGCTGATCGGCGTGGTCGATCACGTCCAGGTGGCAGGCGTGCCGGAGCGCCACGAGCCGGACGTGGGCGAGATCAACTACCCCTACCTCTTCGACCTTCTGGACGAGGTCGGCTATGCGGGGTGGGTGGGTTGTGAGTATATGCCCAAGGGTCGGACGGAAGACGGGCTCGGCTGGTTCCAGCCCTATCGCAGGCGCTGACGACACATCACTTCAGGGAGAGAGGAACGATGAGCAAGGTCGCGATGGTGACCGGGGCCGGCAGCGGCATCGGCAAGGCCTCGGCCGTGGCGCTCGCCGAGGCCGGCTATGCGCTGGTGCTGGCAGGTCGACGACAGGAGCCGCTGGACACGGCGGCAGCCGAGATCGAGAAGGCCGGCGGCGATGCCCTGGCGGTGGCGACCGACGTGGGTGATCCGGACTCGGTCGAAGCCCTGTTCAAGGCGTGCGCCGATCGGTTCGGCCGGCTCGACGTGCTGTTCAACAATGCCGGCACCGGCTCGCCGGCCGTGCCCATGGACGAATTGCCGATCAGCGAATGGCAGAAGGTGGTCAACGCCAACCTCAACGGTGCCTTCTACTGCACCCGCGAGGCCTTTCGGATGATGCGCCACCAGACGCCCATGGGCGGGCGGATCATCAACAACGGCTCGATCTCGGCCTATGTGCCGAGGCCGTTTTCCGCACCCTACACGGCGACCAAGCACGCGATCACCGGGCTCACCCGCTCCACCAGCCTCGACGGCCGGGCCTACGATATCGTCTGCGGCCAGATCGACATCGGCAACGCGGCGACCGAGATGACCGAGCGGATGAAGGGGGGCGTGCTGCAGGCGGACCTCTCGACCAAGGTCGAACCGCGGATGGACGTGGCGCACGTCGCGAACACGGTCGTCCACATGGCGAGCCTGCCCTTGGATGCCAACATCCAGTTCGTGACCGTGATGGCGACCAAGATGCCCTATATCGGCCGCGGCTGAGCCGCAGCGCCGCCGCGCGAAAAAAGAAACGGCCGACCCCCTCGCAGCGGGATCGGCCGTTGAAGTGATCGTTCAGGGAGGCACGATGGCAAGATAAGTCGCTTCTGCTCGGGGCGATGTGATGCAAATCACGAACCGGGCCAATTGCCTTTGCTGATGCAGCCTTGCAACAATGAGGTAGGCTGCAACGGCATAGATCAGCTGGCCGTCGGCAGTGACTGACCATTTCGATAGGGAGGCTGACCCGCGCCGGCCGTCGCGGCTGCAGGCAGCGGCAACATGGCCAGCAGTGGTCGTAACCGGATATGGTGACTATCGGATCCGAAAGGCTGCGCCGGTTACCCGCTCTCGCGGCGCTCGACGAAGCCCTCTTGCAGAGGCTCGCCGGCGTGCTGCACCATCAGCACTGCCCGGCCGGGGCGACGGTGTTCGCCCAGCACGACGAGGTGCGCGACGTCTTCATCGTGCTGCACGGTCACCTGCGCATCACTGCCTATTCGCAAGCCGGTCGCGAAATCGTGTTCCACGACCTGCAGCCCGGCGACATGGTGGGCGAGCTCTCGGCGATCGACGGCGCGCCACGCGGCGCCACGCTGGTGGCGGTGAGCCAGGCGGAGCTCGGCTGCATCGAGTCCGGTTCCTTCAATCGCCTGCTCCAGCAGGAACCCGCCTTCGCCCTTTTCGTGATCCGGCGGCTGACCCGCCTCGTCCGATCACTCAATCGTCGGATCTACCTGTTGGCGGCACCGGTGCCGAACCGCGTCTCGAGCGAGCTGTTGCGGCTCGCCGAGCGGCATCGGCGCCCCGACAACACCGCCCGCCTCGCCCCGGCGCCCAAGCACGTCGACATCGCCAACCGGGTGAACACCCACCGCGAGGCGGTCTCCCGCGCACTGGCCGACCTCGAACGACAGGCGATCATCCGCCGCAGCCGGACCGAGCTCTTCGTCCACGACCTCGCCGCCCTGCGGGCCCACGCCGAAGGCGCACCACGGCCGACGACCCGCCATCCGGCGACCGAAGTGACATCGACGAGTCGAATGTCGGCAGGCGCGCCTCAAAAGCGATAGGCGAGACTGAAGCGCAGGCGTTGCTCGTGGTCGAGCCTGTCGGTCGTGAAGGCATAGGCCGCGCGCAGCTCTAGATCGTCGTCGAGCGCCAAGACGGCGTCGAGTGCGAGATCGAAGCGCTCGATCCGCTCGCGCTCGATGGTCTCGGTCTGGCGCAGCCCCGGCAGGGCCGCCTCGCGCATGCCGACCTCGACATCGTCACGGTAGAGGCTGGTGCGATAGGTGGCCCCGCCGAGCAGCCGAAGCGCGCGGCCGTGGCCGAGCTCGATCGCAGCGGAACGCAGCTCTAGCCCTAGCGCCCCGTCGACGTCGCTGACGGTGGCCCCGCTGAAGCGGACATCCGAGGTGTAGAGGCTCTTCGCCGTATAGGGCTCGAGGTCCTGCGAGCGATAGCCGAGCGACGCCCAGGGCGTGATCGTGCCCAGCGCCGTGCGCAGCGGCCGGGCGATCTGCTGATCGAGCGCAAAGCTGCGCCCCGCATGGCGATTGACGCCTTGCCGTCCGACATCCACGTCGTGCGCGCGATCGGCATAGCTGTGCTGCAGCCAGGCGAACTGCGTGGTCCCGGTGAAGCCGGCATGCGCCTGCTGCCAGTAGAGGGCCACCGCGTCCGAGCTCTGCTCCTGGACGAGGCGGCTGGCCGGGCGGATCGTCTCGGTGCTGCTGTCGTAGCGGGCGACGGCGACCCCGAAACGGTGGTTCGCGGCCGGCCGGTAGTCGAGGGCGATGCCGCCCGAGGCCGGTGCTCCACCATGAGCCTCGGCGAACGAGGCGCGGCTCGGATCGCCGATGGCCGCGGCTCCGAGAACGGCAACCGCAGGGTCGTCCGCGAACGGCAGCGCCTGCAGCCGGGCGGCCGCTGCACCGCCGAAGGCGAAGCTGGAAAAGCCGAGCGACGGTTCGGCATCGGCCGAATCGAGATCGAGGACCAGAACCTCGTTGTTGATGTCCTCGTTGAGCCGGCTCGCGGTGGCACTGCCGGCGGTCAGGGTGTTCGACCAGTCCCATGCCCGGGTCAGATAATGGCGGTAGACCCGGGCGATCACGTCCTGGCCGCGATTGCCGAAATGCGTCGGATCGTAGTAGAGCGCGGTGGTACCGGAGTTCGCAGCGTCGACGCTCGTCACGTTGTCGAAGCCGAACTCGGTGGGATCATTGTAGATCCGCTCGAAAACGGTGAAGAGGTCGACGGCCACCACCCGGTTGTTGTTGTTGGCGATGTTGGTGACGAAGCCGTTCCATTCTTCGACCCGGGCTGTGGTCACGTTGTTGGTGCCGGGATTGCGGCTCCAGTCGTGCAGGAGGGTGACGAAGAGCCGGCGATCACTGTCGGCGGCACCCGCCGCGAGCAGCCGAGTTACACCCGCCTGGTAGCCGGTCTCGGCGGCGGCGAGGCT
>SLRI01000707.1 GCA_007131045.1 Rhodospirillales bacterium | reverse complement strand
GGGCTTTCGTGGCGCGCTCGGTCGCGGTCTGGACCTTCATGCCGGAGGCGGGCTTGCGCAGGCAGGAGGGGGCGAGCACCCGTTCGCCCTCGATCTCGACCATGCAGACGCGGCAGTTGCCGTCGGCCCGGTAGCCGGGCTCCGGCAGATAGCAGAGATGCGGGATCTCGACCCCCTCGCGTTCGGCGACCTGCCAGATGGTCTCGCCGGGCGCGGCCTCGACCTCGCGGTCGTCGAGCGTGAAGCAGATGGTCTCGGTCATGGGTCGGCACCGTTGGTCGAGGGGAGGGCGAGGTCGAGGAGCTTCGCGTTATCGGCATTGAAGGGGTTGACGTAGAGAAGGCCGTCGAGACTTTGCCCGTCTTGGCCGTCCTCGGTCAGGATCAGGCGGCAGCCGGCCCGACGGGCGGTGGCACCGAGAAGGGCGTCCCAAAAGGCCAGTCGGTGCCGCTCGACCATATCGAGGGCGACATCGAGATCCGCCGGGCTTGCCGCTGCGACCGGCAACACGTCTCGAAAGGACCGGAGCATCCGTCTCGCCTCCGCCACCTCCACGCGCAGCTTGCGGCGCAGTACGTGAAAGCACTCGCTGAAAGACTGGAGCGTCTGAACGCAATCGGCCACCGCGGCACGCGCCACCAGGCTGGCCGCCGCATCATGGTGCTCGGACGTGCGATCCGCCGCATGGACCAGAACATTGGTATCGAATGTCAGCCTCACCCTTCGTCGCTCCACAAATGGCGCAGACGCTCGTCGTAAATTTCGTCCCTGGTCCACGGCTCTCGCGAGGTTCCCCTCACGCCCTTCTTGATGAATGCCAGCGCCTCGTCGCGCGCCTCGGCCCGGCGTGCGGCTTCGGCCGGGTCCTCCTGGACCTCGACCGGCACCAGCCTGGCCACGGGTTTGCCGCGGCGGGTGATGGTCACCTCCTCGCCGCGCGCCGCGGCGTCGAGGATCTTCGAGAAGTGCTGGTTGGCCTCGCGGGCGGTCACGGTGGACATGGTCCATCCCTCGTAGTGATGTCACTACATCGTAGGTGGTGATGCCGGGCCGCTCAGCCATCGAACAGCTCGGGAAAATAGCGGACCAGGCACTTGATCGGGTTGCCGGCGGCTTGGCCCAGGCCGCAGATCGAGGCGTCGGCCATGCCGTCGGCGAGCTCCATGAGCAGCGGCCGGTCCCAGGTCCGTTGCTGCATCAGGGTCACGGCCTTCTCGGTGCCGGCGCGGCAGGGGGTGCATTGGCCGCAGGATTCGTCCTCGAAGAAGCGCATGAGGTTGAGGGCGGCTGCCTGCAAATCGTCCTGATCGGAGAGCACGATGACCGCGTGGGAGCCGACGAAGCAGCCCAAGTGCTCGAGCTTGCCGAAGTCGAGCGGGATGTCGGCCATGGAGGCCGGCAGAATGCCGCCCGAGGCGCCGCCCGGGAGATAAGCGCGAAAGCTGTGGCCGTCGGCCATGCCGCCGCAGAACTCGTCGATCAGCTCGCTGGCGGTGATGCCGGCCGGTGCCAGCTTGACGCCCGGTTCGCGCACCCGGCCGGAGACGGAGTAGGAGCGCAGGCCCTTCGAGCCGTGGCGGCCGTGGCCGGCGAACCAGTCCGGGCCGCGCTCGACGATGTCGCGGATCCAAAAGAGGGTCTCGACATTGTTGACCAGGGTAGGCCTGCCGAACAGGCCCACCTCGGCGACGTAGGGCGGGCGGTGGCGGGGCAGGCCGCGCTTGCCCTCGAGGCTCTCGATCATCGCGGACTCTTCGCCGCAGATATAGGCGCCGGCGCCGCGGCGGAGCTGGATGTAGCCAGGGGCGGCGAGGCCGGCGGCCTCGAGGGCCTCGATCTCGTGCTCCAGGATGTGGCGGATGGCGGGATACTCGTCCCTGAGATAGATCCAGGCATTGCTCGCCTCGATCGACCACGCGGCGATCAGCATGCCCTCGAGGAAGCGGTGCGGGTCGGTCTCGAGGTAGTGGCGGTCCTTGAAGGTGCCGGGCTCGCCCTCGTCGGCATTGACGCAGAGCTCGCGCGGCGCTGGCTGGCCCCTGACGATCCGCCATTTGCGGCCGGTGGGAAAGCCGGCGCCGCCGAGACCGCGCAGGCCCGCCGTGTCGAGCCGTTCGAGGAAGTCGTGCACCGCACCGCTCTCGGCGTCGCCCGGGGCGGTGGCGCGCAGCCGCTCGAAGAGGGCGTAGCCGCCCTCGGCTCGGTAGCGGGCGAGGTCGATGTAGGCGGGTAGCGGCGGTGCCGTCTCGCCGGCACGGGCGGCGGCGAGCGCCGCCTCGGCGGTGGCAGCGAACAGCTGGCGGTGGCCGACCTCGAGGGCAGGCGCATGGTCGCAGGCGCCCATGCAGGGGGCGCGGACGATGCGGACGGCGGCCGGATCGCTGCCGGCCTCGAGCTCGGCGATCAGCCTCTCGGCGCCGAGCATGCTGCAGGTCAGGCTGTCGCAGACCCGGATGGTGGTGGCCGGCGGCGGGGTCTCGCCCTCCTTCAGCACGTCGAAATGGGCGTAGAAGGTGGCGACCTCGAACACTTCCGTCTCGGCGAGGCGCATCTCGCCGGCCAGCGCCTTGAGGTGTGCTGCGCCCAGGTGGCCGTAGCGCTCCTGGATCAGGTGGAGATGCTCGATCAAAAGATCACGCCGGCGCGGCCGGTCGCCGAGCAGTTCCCGGATCGCGGCCGCGGCGCCGGGGTCGAGTTCACGACCCTTGGGGATCGGCCGGCCCCGGCCCTTGCCACGGGCCGACAGGCGGGCCGCCTTCGGCTCCGTCGTTTCGACCGCCATTCATCCCCTCCGCTAGCTTCACACCCACATGCCGCCGGTCTTAGCCGGTGCGATCGGCAGCCGGCTTGCCCAGGCGCGACGGGCAGTTGGCGGAGGTTACCAAACGAGGGCGGTGCCGTCATAGCTGAAAAAGCCGCCGGACTGCGCGGGGGTCAGGCCGAGGATGACGTCGGCCAGGCCCGCGGCACTCGTGGCGACGTCGAGGCTGGCCGATTGGCCACCCATGGCGGTGCGGACCCAGCCCGGATGCAGCACGGCCACGGTGATGTTCTCGGCCTCGAGATCGATGGCGAGGCTGCGCATCACCGCGTTCACGGCGGCCTTCGACGAGCGGTAGATGTACTCGCCGCCGCTGGTATTGGCACCGATGCTGCCCATCCGGCTGGAGATCGTGACCAGCTTCCTGCCGGCGCCGCGGCGCAAATGCGGGAGAAAGGCCTCGCTCACCCGATAGGCACCGATCACGTTGGTGGCCACGACCTCGTGCCAGGCCGCATCGTCGATCCGGCCGAGGCCGGCACCCCTGGGCCCGAAGATGCCCGCGTTGTTGACCAGGATGTCGAGCGGCTCGTCCGCCAGGGCGTCGGCCGCAGCCTCGAGCGACCGGCGGTCGGTGACGTCGAGCGGCAGCCGGCGAATGCCGGGCACGGCGTCGTCGTCATCGAGCGGCCGGCGCGAGGTGCCGATCACGCTGTGGCCGCGCTCGCTCAGCTCCGCCGCCAGTGCTCGGCCGATGCCGCGGTTGGCCCCGGTGATCAAGATCCGCGCCATGCTCGTCCCTCTACTTCGCCCGACGGTTGCGCCCGCCGGTTGCGCCCGTCGGTCGTGAACCAGGGTAGAGGCCCGGCGTCGGCGGGCAAGGCCCGAGAAGGGCGCGCTCGGCGATCAGGTGGCCGGATCGCTGCGCTGCGGCTTTTGCTGGTGCCAGTTGCGGCCGGCGGCGATGATGCAGCCGATGCCGGTGGGGGCGACCGTGAGGATCGTCCAGCTGCCGCTCGAGGCCGAGGCAAAGACCTGCAGCACGTGACCGTTGGTCTGCACGCCGAGCGAGACCGGGGTCTCGCCGTAGCGCTTGTCCAGGGTCTCGACGATCCGCTGGTAGTCGTGGCACGGCAGCCGGGTGCCGGCGCTCGGCGCCGGCCCGCTCTGGGCGAGGCTCGGCAGTGCCGCGGCCGGGAGGAGTCCGGCGATCAGGCAGAGGGCAAATCCGCGAAAACGGCTCATTTGGCTCTCCGTTGGCGAGGTCGGGCGGTGCTGCCGACGCCGCCAGAGAACCACGAATGGGGTTAAGGCCCGGTTAACGCTGCCATCGTCCGTTGCCCCGCCTCGCCCGGTTCAGCTCTCGGGCTCAATTCACCTGCTCGAAGGTGGGCGCGAACAGGACCAGGAGCGTGCGCTGGTCGGGCAGGCCGTTCTCGGGCAGCCCGTGCTCGGCCTGAAAGGCGCGGATCGCGGCGGCGGTGCCGGGACCGTAGAGCCCGTCGACGCCGGCGGCATAGTGCCCGAGTTCGGCGAGCATGCGCTGCGCCCGGGCGATGGTCGCCTGGTAGATGTCGATCACGCCGCCGCCGTCCGGCACCGGGATCTCGATCAGCTCGCTCGACTCGGTCAGCCGGGTGGCGGAGGTCGCCTGGACGAACAGCTGCACGGCATTGGCGAGCACGTCCTCGGGGTTGGCGGAGCAGTGGTTGCGCAAGAGATCGAGGACGAGGCCGGTCTCCTGCCACGAGAGATGCTCGAAGACGCCTCGCTCGACCCGGTTGAGCGCGGTGACGTAGCCGTCGATCCAGCCGGCGGTCATGTAGAGGACCGTGCCCTGCTCCTCGTAGGCCTGAAGGTACTGGCCGCAGGACAGCTGGCCGGCACCGCGGAGCGCGTAGACGTCGTCGGCGGCAGCGGTGGCCGGCCGTTCGGCCGATGCGAGCCCGATCGCCAGAACCCCGGCCAGAACGCCGATTGCCAGATGCGCGCGCAT
>SLRI01000008.1 GCA_007131045.1 Rhodospirillales bacterium | reverse complement strand
AGCTTGCTCGATGCCCCGGCATCGGGCTGCGCTCGGCTCCGCGCCGGCGGTCGATCGCAAGCCGATGAAATGCATGGAAAACTTCTCGGACAGGCTCTGAGCCGCACCACGTCCTCGTGGTGTGTCCGGTGCTGGCGGCGCGCCGCCGGCCTCGCTAGGCTGCGCCGAACGCGGCGAGGCGAGCATCGGCCATGCGCATCACCCTTCTCGGCACCGGCTGCCCGGCCGTTCATCCCAGGCGCTGGGGTGCCGCCCAGCTGATCGAGGGCGGCGGTGCCCGCCTGCTCGTCGATTGCGGCAACGGCTGCACTCAGCGCCTGGCCCGGGCCGGCCATTCGCCCGCCACCCCCGATGCGCTGCTCGTCACCCATCTGCACAGCGACCACCTGGTCGATCTCTGGCAGCTCTGTGTGGCGGGCTGGCATGCCGGCCGAACGGGTCCGCTCCGGCTCTACGGCCCGGCGCCGGTGCTGGCGCATGCCCGGGCAGTCGAGGCCGCCTGGGCCGATGAGCGGGCGCAGCGCATCGCCTACGAAGCGAGGCCCAATGCAGAGGCGTTCGCGCTCGATCTCGAGGAAATCAGGCCTGGCCAGACCCTCCGTTTCGCCGATCTCGAGGTCACCGTGATCGAGGTCGACCACCGCCCGGTCGCCCCGGCACTCGGCTTTCTCGTCGAAGACGGCCGGCAGCGCCTCGCCTTTTCGGGCGACACGCGGCGTTGTCCGGCATTGATCGAGGCGGCCAGGGACTGCGATCTTCTGGTCCACGAGGTCTTCGCGCATGGTGCCATGCAGCCCCGCGAGGGTGTCCGGTCGGCTGCGACCATCGCTGCGGTGGCGGCCTACCACACCCCGTCCACCGAGGTCGGCGCCGTGGCCGCCGAGGCCCGGGCGAAGGCGCTGCTACTGACCCATATCGTGCCGCCCGACACCGCCCCCGAGCGGCTCGTCGCCGATGTCCGTCGGGACTATGCCGGGCCGGTGATCGTCGGCGAGGACCTGATGACGGTCGATCTCGAGACCCGGACGGTGCACTGGCGGGGCATGGTGATGGGATTCAGCAGACCCTGAGATCGACCGTCCGATCGAGGCCTTCGACATGGCGGCCGGGGCGGTATTCCCAGTTCAACCGCGGGACGAAGCCCTGCCGGCGGGCGAGCTCGAACGTATCGGCCATGACCAGGCCGGCCGCATTCTCGGTCTTGCAGTGTTTCTCCAGCTTGGCCGCGAGGTTCACCGTGTCGCCGAGCACCGTGTATTCCAGCCGCTCGGCGTCGCCCACCGTGCCGAACATCACCGGCCCGGTGGTGACCGCCGCCGCGACCGGCGGCGCCGGCTGGCCCTGCTCGGCGCGGGAGTGGGTCCACTTCATGCCGGTCTCGAGCACCGCCTCCATCGCCTGCACCCCGGCCGCGGCATAGGTTTCGGACGGCCGCACCGCGCCGAAGCTGGCGAGGATGCCGTCGCCCATGAACTTGTCGATGCTGCCGCCCGAGGCGCGCACCGCCTTGGCCATCAAGGCCTGGTACTCGCTGAGCAGTTGCATCACCTCGGCCGGCTCCAGCTTCTCGCTCAACGGCGTGAATCCGCGAAGATCGATGAACATGATCGCCGCTTCGCGGATCTCGGCGTGGCCGGCGACCAGCTCGTCCTCGGTCTCGGTGATCCGCCCGGCGATCTCCGGCGCGAAGAACCGCTTGAGATCGGCCGCCGCCTGACTCTCGACCGCCGCCCTGATCAAGAGCTTTCTCGCCCGGTGCAGGGCCAGGGCGAGAATCGCCGTGACCACGAGGATCGAGACCACCTTGTCGATCTCCGCCCCGATCAGGATGCTGTAGCTCATCATGTATTCGGCGAAGTTGCGGGTCAGCATCATCCCCTCCTGCGCCCAGATCGCATAGCCGACCAGGATCAGCCAGCCGACGGCGGCGGTGCAGCCGGCGAGGATGACGAATCCCGGCTCGAAGCGCAGGGTCCTGAGTGCGATCAGGATGAAGACGTACATCAAGGTCGGCGCCTTGAGGTAGATCGCGGGCGGGGCGCCGTATTGCAGGTGGAAGCTCCAGATGGTGAGCATCAAGACGGCGATGTCGATCACCACCGAAAAGGCGAGGATCGGGCGGGTCAGCCGGTCATTGACCGCGAGATAGAGCCGCCAGAGGGTGAACCCGCCATAGACCCAGAGCGCCACCGGCACCGGCTCGAACGGCACGTCCGGCGGGAAGGCCTTGGGCGTCAGGCTGTAGAGCACGGCAAAACCGAAGATCGCCGACATCTGGATCAGGCTGACCAGGACCTCGCTACGCGCCTGCTCGCGGCTGATGACGTCGGCGATGCGCTGCGGCATCGCCGCCGGCAGCGGCGGGCCGAAGACCAAAAGCTGCAGCTGGCGCATGCAGGCGCGGATCAGCCCGGCCATGCCGCGCCCTGGAGTATGCTCGCGCGGCGCCGGGGTCGACGGTCGCTCGGTCGAGGCGGTGAGCTGTCGCTCGGTCGGGCCGGTCATGCGGAGGTCCTTCAAGTTCCCGCATCATCTACGCGTTCGGTGGAGCACGGCCAATCACGGCGGCACTCGAGCCGGCTCATTTCGGCGTGAGCTGCGTGCGTCTCGCGTGCAACAAGCGGCCGGCGATGAACCGAACGGATCATCCCAGACGGCAATGCTGCATTGCGAAAAGAGCGCTACTGGCCGGGCGGCTCGGGTCCATATACCGCTCGTCACCATTGCTGCAGTGCAGCAGATCTGAAGGACACGACACATGACCACGCAAACCGTCTTCCCCGTTGGCGGCGTCGCCGGCGCCTGGCGTGGCGACCTCCGCGAGACATCCCGCTTCGGTGCGCTCAAGGCCCGCCTCGAGCACCGCTGGGCGACCTACCAGACCTATCGCGCCACGCTCGACGAGCTGCGCATGCTGAGCGATCGCGAGCTCGACGACATCGGCGTCAACCGCTGGGACATCCGCCGGATCGCCCGCGAGGCCGCCGAGCAGGCGCATCCAGCCCAGGCCTGAGCCCGAACCGCCGGCGACGTCGAGGCTGTCGCCGGCCGCCACCTTGCGCTATCGACCCCTGGACAACTTTCCGGGGGATGATCATGGATCTCGATCGGTTCCAAGAAGAGGCACACCACCTCGTCGACTGGCTGACCGAGTATCGGCGAACGATCGAAACCCGGCCCGTCCGAGCGCAGACGGCGCCGGGCACGATCGCCGCACAACTGCCGGCGAGCCCGCCGGTTTCACCTGAAGACTGCCGGGCGATCCTCGACGACTTCGAGCGCATCGTCATGCCGGGCATAACGCACTGGCAGCACCCCCGCTTCTTCGCCTACTTCCCCGCCAATGCGACCCCGCCCGCGGTCCTCGCCGAGATCCTGACGGCCGGCATCGCCGCGCAATGCATGCTCTGGCAGACCTCGCCGGCGGCGACCGAGATGGAGACCCGCATTCTCGGCTGGCTGGCCCTGATGCTGGGCCTGGGTGAGGGCTGGCACGGCGTCATCCAGGACTCGGCCTCATCGGCGACACTGGTCGCGGTCCTGGTCGGCCGCGAGCGGGCGACGGACTGGCAGGCCGACGACGAGGGCCTCGGCGCCTGCCCGCCCTTGGCGGTCTATGCGAGCGAAGAGGCGCACTCCTCGGTCGAGAAGGCCGTGCGCATCGCAGGATTGGGCCGCCAGGCGCTCCGCCTCGTCCCCACCGACGCCGACTTCGCCATGCGCCCCGAAGCTTTGGACGCGCTGATCCGGGCCGACCTCGAGGCCGGGATCGAGCCCGCCTGCATCGTCGCCACGCTGGGCACCACCGGCACCGGCGGCATCGATCCGCTCGCCCGCATCGGCGAGATCGCCCAGACCCACGACATCTATCTCCATGTCGACGCTGCCTGGGCCGGCAGTGCGCTGGTGCTGCCGGAAACCCGCTGGATGATCGAGGGCCTGAAGTTCGCCGACAGCTTCGTCACCAACCCGCACAAATGGCTCGGGGTCACCTTCGACTGCTCGGCGCATTTCGTCCGCAAGCCGGACGAGCTGATCCGCACGCTCACCGTCAATCCCGCCTACCTGACCAGCCAGGAGACCGGCCGGGTGGTCGACTATCGCGACTGGGGCATTCCCCTGGGCCGCCGTTTCAGGGCACTCAAGCTGTGGTTCGTGCTCCGCGCCTACGGTATCGAAGGCCTGGAGGCGATGCTCCGCCGCCACATCGAGCTGACGGCCGAGCTCGCGGGCTGGATCGAGGCGGACCCGGCCTTCGAGCTCACCTCGAAACCCAGCCTGGCGCTGCTCACCTTTCGCTATCGCCCGCAAGGCCAGGACGACACCGCCCTCGATGCGCTGAACACCGCGCTTGTCGAGCGGATCAACGACGACGGCCGGATCTATCTAACCCAGACCCGCATCCGCGGCCGGGTCGCGATCCGCTTCTCGATCGGCCAGACCGACACCGAGCGCGCCCATGTCGAGACCGGCTGGGCGGTCGTCCGGGAGATCGCGCAGACTTTATAACGAAAAACAAATGTAGATAATGATATTCATTTGACTTCGGGATGTGAAATACCACAATAGCGTTCGTGGCGGTGTTGAACCGTCCGAGAAAGGCAGGTGGCCGCGTGCGCTATTTCCCGATCTTCGTCGATCTCGACCGCCAGCCCGTGCTGATCGTGGGCGGCGGCGAGCAGGCAGCCCAAAAGCTCCGGCTCTTGGCCAAGACCACGGCCGTGGTGCGGATCGTGGCGCCTGAGCTCTGCCCGGAGCT
>SLRI01000459.1 GCA_007131045.1 Rhodospirillales bacterium | reverse complement strand
CGCATCGCTTCCTCCTCACGTTCGCCCCAACTATCGGCCCCCCGTTGCCTCGCGGGCAAGCGGTCGCTGTGGGGTGCGACGCTCGCGGCCGATCACGAATCCGCAAGCTGTAGCCGGGCGCACACGCTGCGGCTCGTGCGTCGAGGATCATTGCCGCTCGGTGACGATATGAGCAACGGCAAAGAGGTCGAAGCGATGAACGCGTTGGCTTGCCGGCCTACGGGCCAGTCGAGAGCCAGGCGAAACAACAACGCCGAGATCGCAAGGGAGGAGCGCTGGACGATGGGTCGCGCCATGCTGGTGGCACTGCTCGCCAGTCTCGTGCTCTGGGCGACCTTCGGCGTGACCCTCTATCTGGTGCTGACGTAGCCGGGCGCCGGCCCTCGTGCACAGCCGAGACGCGGGCTATGCCCGAGGGCCGGGCTCGATCGATCAGCCGGCCGTCGGCTCGGCGTACTGGTAGTCGAGCAGCCGGGCGGCCATGAAGGCCTGCTCGGACATCCCGGCCCAGTTGATCGCGCTCTGGCGGAAGGTCAACAGGCTGTCCATCACCTCGCGAGCAAGCGCATCGGCGGAAGCCTCGTCGTTGAGGACCTCGCCAGCGAGGTTGCCGAGGCCGATCAGCACCTCGTCGCTGAACTTGCGGACCTGCACACCGTGCTCGTTGACCAGGGTCTCGAGCGAATCGTTGTTGCGGGCGACGAACTCGGAGAGGACCGACATGTTGACCGCCATGTTGGCCGTCTCGACGATCGCCTGCAGCTCGCTGTCGAGACTGTTCCAGGCATCGAGGCTGATGAAGTTGTCGAGCACGGTCGCCGGCTCGTGCCAGCCCGGGTGGTAGTAGTACTGGGCCGAGCGGTAGAGGCCGAAGGCGAGGTCGTTGTAGGGGCCGACCCACTCGACCGCGTCGATCGCACCCGAGGACAGCGCCTGGGGCAATTCGCCGCCCGGCAGGTTGACCACGGTGGCACCGGCGGCGGCCGCCACCTTGCCGGCCAGGCCGGGCAGCCTATAGCGCAGCCCCTCGAAATCCGAAAGGCTGTGGATCTCCTTGTTGAACCAGCCGGGCATCTGCACCCCGGTATTGCCGGACGGGAAGAATTTGGTGCCCATCTCGGCATAGACCTTGTCCGCCAATGCCTGGCCACCGCCGTGGTAGAACCAGGCGTTCTGCTCCTGCGCGGTCAGGCCGAAGGGGATCGTCGCGATGAAGGCGGTGGCGGGGATCTTGCCCTGCCAGTAGTAGGGGGCGCCGTGGCCCATCTCGACCGTGTTGGACGACACCGCATCCATCGATTCGAAGGCCGGAACGATCTCGCCGGCACCGAAGACCTGGATGGTGAGCCGACCCTCGGACATCCGGCCGATGAGCTCGGCCAGAAGATTGGCGCCGGTGCCGAGGCCGGGGAAGTTGGCGGGCCACGTCGTGATCAGCCGCCATTGCTGGCGGTTCTGCGAGATCGCGGGCTTGGGGAAGGTCGAGGCCGCGGCTCCGGCGGCGAGACCGCCGATGCCGAGCGTCTTCACCACGTTGCGACGCTGCATTGTGTGCTCTCCCATGAACGTCGACTATCCGGCCACGGCCTGGCCGGACTTCTCGCCGTCCTGCATAGCCGAGCGCCCGCCGCGAAGCCAGATGCGCCGTCAGCCGGGGCAGACACGCTGTCAGCCGCGCACGACGCGCTGGCAGCCGGGAAGCTCGGGATCAGCCGGGAAGGTCGGGCGTCTCGAGGGGCGGCAGCGGCGCCCAGCCGCCGGGGCCGAGCTGCTCCATCGGCTGGAACAGGGCCTTGTAGCGCATCTTGCGCGACTGCTCGATCCAGTAGCCGAGATAGACGAAGGGCAG
Organism: Rhodospirillales bacterium; assembly: GCA_007131045.1. Classification (GTDB taxonomy): domain Bacteria; phylum Pseudomonadota; class Alphaproteobacteria; order Geminicoccales; family Geminicoccaceae; genus SLRI01. The sequence goes on along the minus strand of SLRI01000459.1, from coordinate 15,018 downwards.
GCCCTGCCGTGCCGCCTCGTCGAGATGCCAGAGGATGACGAAGGTGCCGAGGCTGCGCTTCTCCTCTTCCGGGGCGAAGAACTTGTAGACCCCCGAAAGGCCCGAGAGCAGCGCGTCGGAGAGGGCGACCGCGACCAGCTCGCCCGCGCGACGGAACTCGACGACGAAGGTGTCGTGCGGCGCGTTCTCGACCAGCTCTCGGTAGTCCTCGCGGGTCATCCGCGCCATGCCGCCGTCGTCGTGCCGGGCCTCGAGATAGCGCTTGAACAGGGCGAACTGCTCGTCCGTGGCGCGGGCCGGGCAGCGCTCGGCCACGAGGTCGCTGTTCCTCTTCCAGACCTTGCGGAAGCGCCGGGTCCACTCGAACCGTGCGACCGGCACCCGCACCGGGATGCAGGCCTGGCAGCCGGGGCAGGCCGGACGGTAGAGAAAGCCGTGGCTGCGCCGAAAGCCGGCCTGGTTCAGGCTGTCGAAGAAGGCCGCCTCGTCACCGGTGAAAAAGGGCGTGACGATGCGCTGCTCGATCCGCCCGGGCAGATAAGGGCAGGCTGCCGGCTGGGTCGCATAGAACGAGCGGGAAAGTGGCTTCTCGTGCACTTCGCAGGACGGCCGCCGGCTGGGAGTTGCAGAACAGTGATCATCCATAGCACGTCGGCGGGTCGGTGAGCCAGCCGGCTGATGCCGGGCAGCTCAGTCGCGGCCCACGCCGAGCACCGGGCCGAGCAGCCGCCAGGCGGCGAGCGGCGCCAGGAAGAGGATGGCCCAGCTGTGCAGCGCCTCGCCGAAATGCCGGGCGAGATCCGGGGCGGTGGCCGCCCACGGCAGATAGAGGCCGAGGGTGAAGGCCAGGGTCAGCCGGCAATAGAGGGTGCCCGGCGGCCACGGCTCGGTATCGGGTATCGTCCGCAAGGGGTGCATGTTCCGGTCTCGCCAAACGATCTCGCTGCTTTAACGCTTCTTTAATGGTGAACCGGTAAGCGACTGTCTCGCCCGATCGACCCTTGACGGTACCGACGAGCGCGTTTAAGAGAATATTCCTATAACCTTGCCAGCCATCGAGGAGCCGACCATGCATCTCCAGAGCCGGACGATCCGCCGCTTGAACCAATGGGCCCGCAGCTTCGTCCTGGTCGAGACCGGCCAGCCGGTCGAGCTGATTCATATCGAGGAGATCGACGGCCGCAGCCGCGCCTTCGTCGAGCTGCCGAGCGGGCTGCGCACCCATGTGCCGGAGGCCGCCCTGACCAACCGGCTGGCCAGGATCTCGGACGGCGGGCTGACGCTGGCCGGCGTGGCCCTGGCCGGCATGCTGCTCGGTTACAGCATCGGCATGCCCGAGACCGAGCGGCTGGCCTGGACGGGCCAGGGCCCCACTGTCGTCGAGCATCGGCTGCACGAGCACGGGATCATTCGTCCGGCGGCCGGCGATGGTCATTCGGCAGGCGTCGAAGCAGGGGGCTAGCCGGCGCGCGGGACCAGCCGCAACCGATCGACCCCTTCCTCGATGGTGAAGAAGCGCTGCAGGAGGTCGCTGCCGATCACCGACTCCGTCGCCGGATCGTCGTTCACCAAAAAGCTGGCGGACGGCAGGCGGAGATGCTCGAGGACCACATCGCGCACCGGCCAGTCTAGACCACCGCGCATGGCGTGGTCCGGCAGGTCGGCCGCGCGAAGCGTCGAGCGGGCCCTCTCGGGATCGATGCGGCCGTTGACGATGTGACCATCGAGGCTGAGATCGGCATAGAACTGCCCGTCGCCGGCCCGGTGCAGGGTGATCGGCCAGGCATTGGCGTCGAGCGGTTGCGCGACTGCAGCGCCGAGGCTGTTCGGACCGAGAAAGCCGGTCGCCGCTTCGTCGCCCGCCGCGGTCGCAGGGGCGACGGTGATGTCGCCCTGACTATCGACGGCGACGCGCTCGACGGCCGGCCCACCGGCGGGTGCGGCGGCGATGTACCAGCCGAGGCCGGCGCCGAGCAGGGCCGCCACGGCAGTCAGCCCCCAGGCCGTCGAGGAACGAGGTCGGCGCGGCGATTTCATGCTGGCGCGTGCGTCGTCGTAAATATCATGAACGTTCACCGGGAAGGATTGCACCTGACTGCGCATGCCGCGATTCCTTAAGCCGCCATTAACACCGCGCATAAGACGCCGCAATTCTTAACGAGGCGTGAAGTTTTCCGGTTAGCGCCCGTCAATGGTTCGGCGCCGTGCGCCGGGGTGCGCCCTGCCGTCAACCATGGCCCGCTGGCTAGGCGTCTGCGGTGCGGGCCGCCGGCGGGGCGGCGAAGACGAGGCTGACCTCGAGGCCGGGTTGGTTGTCGGCGAGCTCCAGCGTGGCGTTGTGCAATTGTGCCACGGCATTGACCAGGCTGAGCCCGAGCCCGTTGCCCGGGGTCGAGCGATCGGGATCGAGGCGAACGAACCGCTCGAGCGCCTTGGTCCGCAGCTCGGGCGGGATGCCGGGGCCGGTGTCGGCGACCCGCAACAGCGGCGCCGGCCGGCCGGCGGTCGCCAGGTGCGTCGCCTGCAGCGTCACCCGGCCGCCCTCCGGCGAGTACTTGATCGCATTGTCGGCGAGATTGACCAGGGCCTGGGCCAGCATCTGCCGGTTGCCCATGACGACGACCTCGGGATCGGCGATGGCGCAGAGCTCGATCTCGCGCTCTTCGGCCAGCGGCTCGTAGAGCTCCTGGATGTCCTGCACGAGGAGGCCCAGATCGACCTGCTCCCAGGACGCCCGCTGTTCGCCGGCCTCGGCGCGGGCGATGCTCAAGAGCGCGTTGAAGGTGGCGATCAGCCCTTCGGCATCGGCCACCGTCTCCTCCAGCAGCCGGCGGGCGGTCGCGGGGTCGATCTCGTTCATCAGCGCCACCTCGAGCCTCGAGCGCAGCCGGCTCAACGGCGTGCGCAGGTCGTGGGCGATGTTGTCCGTGACCTCGCGCATCCCGGCCATCAGCCGCTCGATGCGCTCGAGCATGGCATTGAGGTTCGAAGCGAGCTCGTCGAACTCGTCGCCCGAGCCCTCGACGGTGATCCGCCGGCCGAGATCGCCCTCCATGATCTGCTCGGTGGTGCGGTTGATGGTCTCGATCCGGCTCAGCATCCAGCGGCTCATGACGAAGCCGCCGATCACCCCGAAGATCAGCATCAGCCCGCTGCCGAGCCCGATGGCGTTGACCAGGAGCGCTTGTGTCCGAAGCTTGTCCTCGACGTCACGGGCGACCAGGAGCCGGGCATCGTCGAGCTCGACCGTGCGGCCGAGGAAACGTCGCGGGCCGAGGCTGCCGGAGGGCTCGATCGCGAAGCGCACCCGGTTGGTCACCAGATCCTCGGCCTCGGGCCAGGCGTCGAGGTTGCCGGCGATGGTCCAGCCCTCGTCGTCGATGAGCAGATAGATGCTCTCCATCTCGGTCTCGGCGGCGGCGCGCTGGGCGATGATCCGGCCGAGGCCGAAAATGCCGAGATCACGGTACTGCTCGCGCAAGCCCTGCAGCTCGGCCTCGATCGTCTCCTCGGTCTGCCGCTCCATGAAGTCGACCGCGGCGACGTAGACGAACGACAGCAGCGCCAGAGCCGAGACGGTGAAGATCGCGAAATAGCCGACGGCGAGCCGGAAGGTGGAGGAGCTAAGCGGCCTGGTCGGGAACGCGAAGCGCGTAGCCGGCGCCGCGGACGGTTTGGATGAGCGGGGGCTCGAAGTCGCGGTCGATCTTCTGTCGGAGGCGGCTGATATGGACATCGATGATGTTGGTTTGCGGGTCGAAGCGATAGTCCCAGACCTTTTCCAGGAGCATGGTGCGGGTCAGCACCTGCTCGGGGTGGCGCAGCAGCACTTCGAGCAAACGGAACTCGCGCGGCTGCAGATCGATCCGCTTGCCACGCCGCTCCACCCGGCGGGCGAGCAGGTCCATGGTGAGATCGGCATAGCGCAAGGTGGTCGCAGGACCGGCCTCGGCCCCCGGCTGCCCGCGTCGGGTCAGGGCCTCGAGCCGGGCGATCAGCTCGCTGAAGGCGTAGGGCTTGACCAGATAGTCGTCGCCGCCGGCATTGAGGCCCTTGACCCGGTCGTCGACATTGCCGAGCGCGGAGAGGACCAGGACCGGCGTCCGGTTGCCGGTGGCGCGGAGCGTCTGGATGACGCTCAGGCCGTCGAGGCCGGGCAGCATGCGGTCGACCACCAAAACGTCGAAGTCGTGCGCGGCCGCCAGCATCAGCCCCTCGCGCCCGTCATGCGCGACACTGACATTGTGGCCGCTTTCCTCGAGGCCGCGGGCCATGTAGGTAGCCGCGGCGACGTCGTCTTCGATAACCAGGATACGCATGTCCATGATATGGCCTCGCTGCTGCCGGGGCGCTACTGTCCGACGGGCAAAAAAGACATCGCTCGAATGGGGTTATAGGTTGGCAGGGTGCACGATGAATGGCGGTTTCATGAAATGCCCGTAAGGCGGTGGCGATGCTCGGCTCTGCGCTGAAGGTCGCGGTGGCAGCGCCCGGTCGGTCGGTCGCGACCGCGGCCGCGGCGGCCAAGTCGGCCGGCGCCCGTCTCCTCGTCCTGAACCGGCTGCCCGAAGCTGCGGCCGAGCCGAGCGACGGGGCAGGGGCGCATGCCATGGGCGAGCTCGCCGAAGCCCATCGGATCGCAATTCTCTTCGCCTATGCCGAAGCCTGCAGCGGGCGCACCCATCTGGCATTGCAGCTGACCCAGGCCGATGGGCGCGCCACCGCCAACTACAGGGCGACCCATCTCGGACCGGCGGCCGAGTCGATGGGCTGGGCACCCGGCAATTGGCTCACGCTCGCGCGGCTGGAGCCCGTCACCCTCGGCCTCCTGGGCGGGCTCGACCATTTGGCACCCGAGGTCGGACGGGCACTCTCGAGCCTCGGCGCCGAGACGCTGATCGCCGTCACCGATGCGGCGCTGGAGGCCGATTTCCCGGCCGCCGCCGGGCTCTACGGCGCCTGCGCCCGGCTGCGGGCGATCGAGAACGGGGTGCCGGTCTGCCTGGTCGGCCCCGATGGCACGACCCACGCTGCCGCCGCCGACGGCATGGCGCTCGCGGTCGAAGCGGCGGACGGACTGGCGCTGGTGACCCTCGGCGGCGGCCAGCCGGTGGCGCCCGTGCCGCGCCGTCCCGATCTCTACCATCGACTGGTCGAAGGCGTAGCCGGTTGATGCCGAGCGTCGGTGCCGCGCGGGTTCGCAAGCGTGACGATTGACGTGGCGGGCCCGGTCGGGCAAGCGTCTGCTCAACGGCTCCAGTCTGCCCGGCCCAGTCTGTCCAGCCCAGTCGGCCTAGCGCGGTCGCGGCAGCAAGCAATCGGAAATCGGCTTGATGCGCACGATTTTGGCCCATCTCGAGCTCAGCCCTGTGTTGGAATCGATCCTCGCCTGCGCCCTGATCGTGGCCCGGCGGCACGACGCCTATCTCGAGGGCTATCACATGCGGCCGGGACAGCCGGACGTGATCGCCGCCGGCGCCGACGGCTTCGTCGCCGCGGCACCGGACCTGGTCGCCGGCTTCGAGCGCGAAGCGAAGGAACGCGCTGAGCGCGCCACCGCCCGCTTCGAGGCCTTCATGACCGAGCACGACCTGCCGCGCGCCGGCAGCCGCCCGGATGTCGGGCTCTGCGCCGACTGGCGGGTCGAGACGGCGAGCGGGCCCTCGGCGCTCGGCAGCCGCGGCCGGATCTTCGATCTGATCGTCGTCGGCCGGCCGTTGAGCGACGAGGTCACCCCGTCGATCGCCGCCCTCGAGGCCGCCCTCTTCGACAGCGGCCGGCTGATCCTGGTGGCCCCGCCGAAGCCGCCGAGCGACTTCGGCAAGCACATCGTGATCGCCTGGAACGGCAGCACCGAGACCGCCCGGACGATCAGCTTCGCCGAACCCTATCTGATCGCAGCAGAGCAGGTGACGGTGCTGACCGTCGAGAAGGGCTCGGTGCCGGGGCCGACCGGCGCCGATCTCGCCCAGAACCTGCAGCGGCGCGGCATCGATGCCGCGTTTCGCGAGGTCAAGCTCGGTGATCGGCCCATCGGCAAGGCGATCCTCGCGGAGACGGCGACCATCGGTGCCGACCTCCTGCTGAAGGGGGCCTATACCCAGAGCCGGCTCAGGCAGATGATCTTCGGCGGTGCCACGAGCTACATCCTGTCCGAGGCCAACCTGCCGGTGATCATGGCGAATTGACGGGAACGGCCCGGACCGGGACGAGCCGTGCCGCGACACCCTGACGCCGGGGCTGGAGCGTGCCGGTGTTTTCTGCGATGACCAGCTTGCTCGCGCCGCATCCATCCCTTCGGCCGCATCGAAACGGAGCCATGGCAGCCCTCTCCCTCGCCCTTCACGCCCTCGCCTCGGCCATCTGGGTCGGCGGCATGTTCTTCGCCTACGTCGTGCTCCGGCCGAGTGTCGGCCCGCTGGAAACCGCCGAGCGACAGGCGCTCTGGCAGCGCGTCTTCAGCGCCTTCTTCCCCTGGGTGATCGGCTCCATCGTGGCGCTCCTGGCCAGCGGCTACTGGCTGCTCTTCGTCACCTATGGCGGCTTCGGCGGGGCAGGGGTGCACATCCACATCATGCACCTGACCGGCTTGCTGATGTTCCTCCTCTTCTTCCACCTCTTCTTCGTCCCCTGGAAACGCTACCGGCGGGCGCTCGCGGCCGCGGATACGGCTGACGCCGGGCGCTGGCTCGGGCAGATCCGCATGATCATCGCAATCAATCTCGGCCTCGGCCTCTTCACCATCGCGATCGGCGCGAGCGGCCGCTTCTGGCCCTGAGCAAGGCGTTTCCGCGGGCGCTGGATCGGCGGATGGCCGTGTGCGGCATACTCCAGTGGCTTCGAGAGATTGATGGCGCGACCGGCTGGCGCTATCCGGGTTAGAAACACGCACTGGCCGGCGGTGCGTCTTTGCCTTTCTGCACCGCCCGGGAGGAAAACCGATGACTGTTGTCCCAGCCCGAGGGCCGAGCTTTCGCCGCACGCTGCTCGCCGGAATCGCCCTGGCGGCCGTGCTGGTCGCCCCGAGCGCCCGGGCACAGGACGAGCCGGCCGCCGAGCCGGGGCCGCCGATCGAGCGAGCGACCGACGCTTCCGCCGAGCCGTCGGTCACGGCGCAGGAGCTGCAGGCCGCGATCGATGCCATCAAGCGGCGCGTCGCCGATCAGCAGGAGGCGCGGGAAACGACCGGCGCCGGCGAGCTCACGGCAGAGCTGCGCGCCGCCCGTGCCGCAATCACCGAGCTCACCCAGAGCCTGATGCGCCTGCGCGGCGAGCGGGACGGCCTGCAGGCCGAGATCGAGGCGCGACGGGCCGCCGAGATCGCCCTGCGTGCCGAGCTGGCGGCGCGGCTCGACACCGAGACGGCGCTCGAGGCGGCCTCGGCCGACGCTTCGGCACGCGCCGAGGAAGCGGTCGAGCGGGCGCGTCTCGCCGAGGACGCATCGGCGCGAGCGGCTGAAGAAGCCGCGCTGGAGATCGCCCGGCGCGACGCCGCGCTCGACGAGGAGCGCGCGGCGCTCGAGGCCGAGCTCGCCGCCCTCGAGGAGCAGGCGACGACGCTCGCCTCGGAGCTGCAGCAGGTGCAGGAAACGGCAGCCGAACGTGCCCGCGCCCTGGAGACGGCGCAAGCCGCGCGCGAGACTGCCGAGCTGGAGCGCAACGAGCTCGAAGGTGCGCTCGCGGCAGCGGCCGAGGCACAAGCAACGGTCGAGCGCGAGCTCGAAACGCTGCGCGTCGAGCGCGGGGATCTGGCCCAGCGGCTCGCCGAGAGTGAGATGGTGCTGCAGGCCGCCGGCGAGCAGCGGGCTCGCGCGGAGCAGGCGCGCGCGGCCGTCGAAGGCCGGCTCGGCGAGCTCGAGGCCGAGCAGGCGGCGATCCTGGCCGAGGCCGAGCGCCGCGAAGCCGAACGCGCCGCCGAGATCGCCGGCTTGCGTGAGGTGGCCCGTCGCTCGGTCGCCGAGGTCGAGGCCCTGGGCGAGACGCTGCTCGCCACGCTCGCCGACAACGAGGCGTTGACGGTGGCGCTGGGCGAAGCGCGCACCACCCGGGCGGCGCTCGAAGAGGAGCTATTGGCGATGCGCCGCGATCTCGAGGCCTACGCGGCGGGCGCGGATGCGCCGAGCGATGAGGCAACCATGCCGCTCGCACTGGTCGCGAGCGACGCCGTGGTCGAGGCGATGGATGCCGAGCTCGCCGATCTGCACCGCCAGATCGCGGCGCTGACGGAGGAGCTGATCGCCCGGGACAAGCAGCTCGCCTCGGCCAGCGATCTGGGCGATGTCGATGCCTTGAGGCAGCGCCTCGGGCTTTTGCAGCGGGACGTCGAGACGCTCACCGCGGAGAACGACGCGATGGCGAACGAGCTCGCCACGCTGCGAGCCCGCGCCGACCTCGCAGCGCCGGAGCTGGTCACCGCGAGCCTGGCGCCCGACGAGGCCATCGACCATTTTCTCGGCCAGTTGAACGCCGTCGATACCGGCGACGGCTGGTGGGTGACCGTCCCGGACGGTCTCGTCTTCGCCCCGGGCAGCAACGAGCTCGCCCCCGGCACCGAGGCCGTGGTGGCGCAGATCGCAGCCCTCATCGGCTATTTCGGCGAGGCGCCGGTGCGCATCGTCGGGCACACCGACAGCTTCGGCGATGCGGCCGTCAACAAGCAGCTCTCGCTCGAGCGCGCCGAGACGGTTGCCGGCCTGCTGGTCGGCGAGTTCGCGATCGAGCCCGCGCGGATCACCACCGAAGGCTTCGGCGAGGAACGCCCGATCGCCTCGAACGCCACGATCGAAGGCCGCAGGGCCAATCGGCGAGTCGAGGTCTACGTCCAGCGCTGAGGCGATCGGAACCCTGTTGACAGGACTTGGATCCTAGGTATATAAGCCGCGTCAGGATCTATCTGCGCGAGGCTCGCCCATGTTCGTCGACCCGTCGACCGCCACCGGCCAAATGCGGCTGCCACCCTACGATCTCGTCGACCTGGTGCCGAACGAACGGGGGCTGGCACCGCTCGCCACGCATCGGGCCGAGCGGCTGCGCTGGGCCGAGGAGTTGCTGCGGCTGCCGGAGGTCTGGCGCCGGACCAAGGGCGAGGGCGTTCGCATCGCCGTGCTCGACACCGGCATCGACCCCGACCACCCGGACCTCGAAGGGGCGATCGAAGCCAGCCGCGACTTCACCGGCGAGGGGATCGAGGACCTGAACGGCCACGGCACCCACTGCGCCGGCGTCATCGCCGCCAGGAAGAACGGCATCGGCTTCATCGGCGCCGCCCCGGCTGCGTCGCTGCTGATCGGCAAGGTGCTGCGCAACAGCGGTGCCGGCACGCTCGATGCGCTGGCCGAGGCGGTGGCCTGGGCGGCCGAGGAGCGCGTCGACATCATTTCCATGTCGCTCGGCGCCGAAGAGGGCACGCCCGAGCTCTTCGAGGCCGTCCACCTGGCCCTCGCCCGCGGTGTGACCGTCATCTGCGCCGCCGGCAATTCCGGTGCCCTGTTCACCAACGGCATCGGCTATCCCGGCCGCTACGGCAGCGTCATCACCGTCGCCGCCCACGACCAGCACGGCCAGCCCTCGGGCTTCTCCTCGCGCGGTTCCGAGATCGACTTCATGGCACCCGGCCAGGACATCTGGTCGACCTTCCGCCAGGGCGGCTACGCCAAGCTCAGCGGCACCTCGATGGCGACCCCGTTCGTCGCCGGGCTCGCTGCCCTGGTGCTCGCCAAGCACCGCCTTCCCGGCCGTCACGCCAGCCCGATCCGCAATTGCGAGGACATGCGCCGCCATCTGCTGCGCATGGCCGCCCACCCCGGCCACCACGACAGCGCGCGCGGCCACGGTCCGTTGCTGCCGTTCGCCTACTTCGCCCGGTAGCGGCAGCAAACCCGCTCGGACTTGTCCTCGATCGGCGTCGAAATCGGCGGCGCGTTCACGCTTCCTTAATCAATCGCCACGATGATGGAGGAAGTCGGGTGCCTGCCACCCAGCCGATCGACAATCGAGGACGATGCCGATGCTACTCGCCGCCACCACCACCGACATGGATTTCGATACCCATCCGGGCGAGGCGGATTCGGGTCGAGAGGCGGATCACGCGGCCACTCGCCAGCACGCCGAACTGCTCGATCTTCTCGCCCTCTTGCAGGAAGACATCCGCCTCGGCGCCGGACAACTGTCCCGGGACCTTCGCGAGGTAGCGGGCGAGGCCTCACGCCTCGAGCGGGCGGTGGTCGATCTCGACGAGGCCGGCCATGCTCTTGTCACCCATGCGGTGGCGCGAACCGCGGCCCTGCCGCTTCTCGATGCACTGCGCCGTCGGCTCGACCGCCATCTGCGGGTCGTCGAGAGCCTGGGCGACGCTCCCGGCGAGCGTCAGCAGGCAGCGGCCGAAGCGAAGGAGCTCGGGCCGCTGGTGACCAGCGTCTTGGCCGAGATCGAGGCGGCGCTGGCACCACAGGCGGCGCAAACCGAAGCGCTGGCCAGGATCATCGAGACGGCGGCGCTGCGGCCGCGGCCGGACGAGCGGGCCAGCGTGCAGATCGACGCGACGCGGCGGCGCCTGCAGCGCTTCGAGGCGCGCCTGCTCTTGGCGCTACGCCCACCCTGGTCCGGCGAGCGACGGCGCGAGCCGCGGCTGCCGGTGCGCATCACGGCGTCCCTGCAGTGTGGCGAGCGGCGCTGGAGCGGCGAGACGGTCGATCTCGCCCGGGGTGGGGCGCTTCTCGCGCTCGAGACCACCTTCGAACGGCCGCCGATCGGTGGCTGCGCCAGGCTCGAGCTCGCTGATCTCGGGCTCTTTTCGGCTCGGATCGTGGCGCTCAGCGCCAAGGGTGTGCACCTCGCCTTCGCTGAACTGACCCCACAGTTGCAGAGCGTGCTCGACGGCCGGCTCGCCGCCCTCGTGGCGCTCGATGCCCCCTTCGTCAACCTCGCGCGGTGGGCGGCCCGCGAGGTGGAAGCCCTCTTCGCCCGCGGTGTCGCGGCCGGCGAGATCACCGACGCCGCACTCTTCGCCAGCCCGGCAGCCCTCCACGTGGCGGGGCCGGACGAGATCGCCGCCGACGCGGCACTGGCCGCCACCGCTCGCGACTTTCTCCGCCCGCGCCTGGCCGGCTTGCAGGCACAGATCGCGGCCTGCCGCGAGGAGATCCTCTACGCCACCTGTTGCGATCGGCACGGCTATCTGGCGGCGGTCACGGCGGGGCCCGCCGCAGCACGGGACGGCGCGGCCTCGGACGATGAAGCATCCGCACCAGTACTGCGCAGCGACAGCCTGGACGACAGCTTTCACGGCATCCAGGCGGCCCGCAGCCGCGACGACCATACCGCCTGCATGCCGACAGCGGCGCGCCGCGAGATCGCCGTGCCGATCACCGTCGGCGGCCGACATTGGGGCGCCTTCCGGGTCGGCTTTCGCCCCGCCGGCATCAGCCGGGCGAGGACCCTGCCGGCAGCTTCAACGACGCGCAGCAGCAGAGGCACGCAGGGAGGATGATCGTCCCGGCACCCACCGGTACCTCGAAGCTCGTGTCGGCTGACGCGGTCGCGTCGACCCGTCACCGGCAGTAGGTGGTGGTGGCGTCGCGGGAGGCGGCGTTCGGCAGCTTGCCGTTGCCGCATTCGCCTGCACGGCTGCTGGGCGGGGTGGCGGTCAGCCGTTGCGAACGACGTTGACCGAGCATTTGGCGTGGCGAACGACGCGGGCGGTGATTTCGCCCAGGAGGAACCGGCCGAGCGTCGGACGATGGGCGGCCATGATGATCTGGTCGACCTGCAGCTCGGCCGCGAGTTCCAGGATCACTTCGTAGATGACGCCGTGGCGGGCGATCGTGTCGATCGTGATGCCCGGCGGGACAGCGGCGGCGACGATCTGCTCGAGGCGCTGCTCGGCGACTCTGACGATGGCTTTCATGTCGAGGTCGCCAGCGCCGCCCTTCTCGCCACGGATGGCGTAGCGCCAGTCGAGGCCGGCCATGATGTCCGGGACGACGGTGAGGACGGTCACCTCGCCGCCCAGCTTTTGCGCCTGCTCGAAGGCGACGGCGAGGGGCTGCTGGTAGCTCGATTCCTCCGCGAGATCGACGGGCACCAGGATCTTGAAGGTCATGGGACGAGACCTTCCTTCAGCGGTATTCGGTCCGGAAGAGGAGCCAGGACATCCAGACGAGCATGATGATGATCAGGACGGTGAGGAAGGAGATGGCAGGCGCGGGATTGAGGGCGGCGGGCGGCGCCGGGAAGGCCGGTGCCAGGGCCGCCGATTGCGGCAGGACGGGGTGGATCTCGGCCGATTGTCCGAGCGCCTCGTGGAGCGCGCGGACGGTATCGCCGCCGAGCGGCTGGGCGGTCGGGATGAAGCTCGCCCCCGGTCCCTGATCGCCGACCCGGCGCTCGTCCCTGGGGGCGGGCCCGGCCAGGACCAGCTGGGCGGAAAGGGTTTCGATCGGTGCGCCGATCTCCGGGTAGTCGGCGCGGGTGAGCCGGACCGGCTGCAGATAGGGGTAGACGATCCGGTTGTTGCCGTCGTCCCAGCCGTTGAGCGAGACCAGGCTGGCGCCGTTCTCCAAGAGGCGGCGGACGGTGGCGTTGCGCAACGGCTGCATCACCACGGCGATGTCGGCACCGCTCGCCCGCAGGGCTCCGGAGAAACTTTCGGCGTCGGCGGCCTCGACCGGGTCGACCCGGGCAGCGAGGCCGAGGCCCTCGACGAGCGCGATCGCGGCACGATGGCCGGTCGAGCCCTCGGGGCCGGTGGCGACGGTCGCAGCCTCGGTCAAATCCCGGATCTCGGGATCCAGTGCGAAGACGTGGAGGTAGCTTTCGCCGACCAGGCTCACCGCCTGGAAACCCGGACGCAGGACCGGGCCGACGCCGTTGCCGCTCCTTCCGGCCTCTGCCGCACCCTGGGTGAAGAAGGCGGGGGCGCCGACCATGGCGATACGCGCCTCGCCGGCAGCGACGGCGGCCAAGGGGTCGAGGCTGCGCCGCAGCTCGACATTGCGGCCGGCGAAGGCACGGCGGGTGGCGCGCAGCACTGCTGCGGCCTCGCCGTCGGCGGTGGCCTAGGGGGAGACCGCGACCACCAGCGGCTGGCGGGCGGCGCGGCTCGCCACACCCGCCACCAGACCGAGCCGGATGAGCTCGGCGCGCGCCACCTCGCCCGGATCCTCGCCGAGCACGGCGACCCGGTTGTTGAGCAGGCGCATGCTCTCGTCGTCGAGCGTGCCGGCCATCCGGGTGAGGATCTCCCCGAGCTGCGGGAAGCGCACGAGAGCCTCGTCGCGGACCAGCGGAGCAGCCTCGTAGACCGGAAAGAAGGCGAGGTCGTCTTCGAGCAGGAGGAGGTCGAAATCCGCGATCTGGCCGTCGGTGGTGTAGACAAGGACAGCGTCGACCTCGCGGTCGATCAGCCGGTCGTAGAGCTCGGCCCGATCCTCGAGCGCGACGTCGACGATGTCGCCGAAATTCATGCCGTAGCGGCGGGTGAGCGGCTCGAAGCCGTCGAGCGGCCGGGTGCGGAAATCGTCCTCGATTCCGAGGGCCAAGCCCTCGGCCAGCTCGGTGAGGTCGGAGATCGTCCGGACGTTCAGGGCCTGGGCCCGGTCACGGCGCATGGCGATGCCGTAGTCGTTGGCGAAGCCGAAGCGGTCGCCCCAGGTGAGGTTCAACGGCGCGAACAGCTCGCGCACCCGCTCGAGAGCGGCGTCGCCGTCGGTCATCGGTGGCTGGCCGAGCATGACGAGGCCGGTGCCGTTGTATTCGAGGTAGATGTCGATATCGCCGCGGCGCAGCGCCTCGAGGGTGAGACGGGTGGAGCCGAGGCCGATCCGCCGGGCGACCGGCAGTCCCTCTTCCTCGGCGAGCACAGCGATCATCTCGGCCACGATCATGTTCTCGGCGAAGTTCTTGCCGCCGACGACCAGGGGGCCCCGGCATCCTCGCAGGCAGCGAGGCCGAGGATCATCGCCAGCGCGAGAAACGAGCGGCGCCAGCTCATCGCGTGTCTCCTCATTCCGCCGCCTGGGCCTGCGTCTCGGGGGCAGGGCCGACGACCCGGCCGCGGGCCTCGATCGGCCGGTCGCGGCGTGGCAACTCGCTCCTGATGACGCGCAGGAAACCCACGATCTGCAAGAGGAGGACGACCGAGAAGGGCAAGGCACCGGTGATCGCCATGGCCTTGGCGACCTCGACCGAGCCGCTGGCCAGCGTGCCGACGGTGAGCACGGCGATCAAGACCCCCCAGACCAGCTTGTGGGCGACCGGCGGATCGAGGTTGCCGCCCGTGGTCATCATCGAGAGCACGAAGGTGCCGGAATCGGCGGAGGTGACGAGGAAGAAGAAGACCAGCAGCACGGCGACCAGGCCGAGCAGCGTGCCGAGCGGAAAGAAGTCGAGGAAGACGAAGAGCGCCTTGGTCACGTCCTGAAAGACCAGCTCGGCGATCCCGCCCGCGCCGAACAGCTCGATATAGAAGCCGGTGCCGCCGAAGGTGGCGAACCAGAGCATCGAGAAGAGGGTGGGGACGAGGATGACGCCGGCGCAGAACTCGCGGATGGTGCGGCCGCGGCTGATCCGGGCGATGAAGATGCCGACGAAGGGGCCCCAGGCCAGCCACCAGATCAGGTAGGTCAAGGTCCAGCCGGAGGTCCAGCCCTGCTGGCCTTCGAACGGGTAGAGCTGGAAAGCGATGGTCGGCACGGACGAGAAGTACTGGCCGATGGAATCGATGAAGGTCTCGAGGATGAAGGCGGTGGGGCCGAAGGTGATCACGAACAGCATCAGCGAGATGGCGACCACCATGTTGATGTTCGAGAGGATCTTGATCCCCTTGTCGACCCCTGTGCTCGCCGAAAGCATCTAGCAGACGAGCAGCACGGCCATGACGGTGAGCGACATGGTGAAGCCCAGCGGGGTGCCGATGGTCTCGCCGAGCCCGGCCCGGACCTGCAGGGTGCCCATGGTGAGCGAGCCCGCGAGGCCGAAGACGACGGCGAGCACGCCCAGGACATTCGCCACCTCGCCGAT
>SLRI01000436.1 GCA_007131045.1 Rhodospirillales bacterium | reverse complement strand
CCGGGCGTGTTATGGCCAGCAAACGGCCGAGCATGCTCGGCCAGATCGTCGAGCCGCCCGATATCGGGTCCAGCGGCGGCCATTGGGCGCTCGACGTTACCGCGGGCGGCCACAGGCTCGGCACCCTGATCGTCAACTTGAGCGATGCGCCCCTGCACGACAGCTTCCAGGCGGCATATCGCAGGGGTGCCATGGTGGCGGCCGTCGGCATCGTGCTGATCGCCATCTCCGCGTTCTGGTTCGGCCATCTGTTGACGCACCGGCTGGCTCGCCTCGCCACGACGGCCGACCGCATCAGCAGCGGCGACACCGATGCCAGGGCGGAGATCGCCGGTGACGACGAGATCGCCCGCGTCGGCCGGGCGGTCAACACCATGCTCGACCGGCTGACCGAGAATCTCGGCGCGCTGCGGCTCGCCCACGATCGTCTGACGCTGCCGACGGAGGCGATGAGCGAGGGCTTCGCCGTCTGGGACGAGTCGGACCGGCTGGTTCTCTCAAACCGACGCTTTCGCGAGTTCTTCGCGAACGCCGATGCGGCGGCGGCATCGTTATCGTTCACCGAGCTGCTCGATGAACATACGCGGCCACTCTTGGCGCTCGACGACGCAGCCTTCGCCCGCTGGAAGCGGGACAGGCTCGCCTGCCGCCGCAACGGCGGCAGTTGCACCTTCGCGATGCGCGACGGCCGACACATCGCCGTCAGCGAATCGCGGATGGAGGACGGCGGCACGGTCAGCATCTATACCGAGATCACCGATGTCGTGACCCGCCAGGCGGCACTCGACCGGAGCGAGGCGCGGCTCAGGATGATCATGAGCGCGATGAGCGAAGCCATCGTCACCTTCGACGAGGCGGGGCTGATCGAGAGCGCCAACCCTGCAGCCGGGCGGCTCTTCGCCGCCGCCACGAGCGAGCTTTGCGGCCGTTCGATGTGCAGCCTCGTGGCGACGGCGGATCATCAACAGTGCCACTCGGCCGAACTGCTGGTCGAAGCCCACGGTGCAGCTTTCGAGGCCACCGGCCACCGTCCCGACGGCCGTCGCTTTCCGCTCGAGGTCTCGATCAGCCGTGCGGCACTCGATGGCCGGAGCTACTACGTCGCCTCCTTGCGCGACCTCACCCGGCAGAAAGAGGCGCAGGCGGTCATCCTGCACCAGGCGACCCACGACCCGCTGACCAACCTGCCGAATCGCACCCTCTTCAACCAGCGCCTCGACCAGATCCTGGAGCACGCCAGGCGTTCGGGCGAGCTCGTCGCCGTGGCCTTTCTCGATCTCGACCGCTTCAAGGCGATCAACGACAGCCTCGGCCACGCCACCGGCGACGCGCTCCTGGTGCAACTCGGCGAGCGGCTGCGCGGCGCGGTCCGGGCCGAGGATACGGTGGCGCGGATGGGTGGCGACGAGTTCATCATGATCCTCCGCGGCTTGCGCCGGCCACACGACGCGACGGTGCCGGCGCGCAAGATCATGAAGAGCCTGGATGAGCCGATGCGGCCCGAGGGGCACGAGCTCAGGGTGACGGCCAGCCTCGGCATCAGCCTGTTTCCGACCGATGCCGAGGATCGCGACAGCCTGCTCCGCCACGCCGACATGGCGCTCTATTGGGCCAAGTCGCAGGGGCGCAACACCTACCGGCTCTACGACGCGGCCCTGCACGACGACGCCGCCGAGCGGGTGAGCCTGGAGAACGACCTGCGGCGGGCCGTGGGAGCCGCCGACCTCCGCCTCGTCTACCAGCCCCAGCTCGACATCGGCTCCGGCCGCATCGTCGGCTTCGAGGCGTTGATGCGTTGGTCGCACCCCGAGCGCGGCGCCGTGCCGCCCGACCGCTTCATCGGCTTGGCCGAGGAATGCGGCCTGATCGGCGAGCTGGGTGCCCTGCTCCTGGATCGCACGGCACGAGACCTCGATGGTTGGCGGCGCCGGGGTTTCGTGCCCGATCGCCTGGCCATCAACATCTCCCCTCTGCAGCTGCGGCGCGGCGATCTGGTGAAGCAAATCCGCCGCTTCCTCGACGTGGTTCCGATCGCCCCCGAGAGGCTGGAGCTGGAGCTGACCGAGACCGCCTTGATCGACGCCGACCGGCGAACGCAGCGGACGATCCACGGTCTCCACCGGCTCGGCGTCAGCCTGGCCCTCGACGATTTCGGCACCGGCTTCTCGTCGCTCAGCAACCTGCAACGGTTCCCCGTGCAGCGGGTCAAGATCGACCGCTCGTTCGTCCGCAACATGCCCAAACGGCCGCGCGACGCGACGCTCGCCAAGGCGATCATCGGCCTCGCCCACGGGCTCGGCATGCGGGTGGTAGCGGAAGGCGTCGAGAACACGGTGCAGCTCGAGATGCTGAGCGACTTCGGCTGCGACGAGTGGCAGGGCTTCTTGAAGAGCCGCCCGGTACCGCCGGCCGAGGTCCCGGGCTTCGTCCTCGAGGCCGCCTGATCCCGAAAGTCTGGCTTCAGCGCGCCGCCTGCCAGCGCTCCTCGATCGCGGTGACCAGTGCCGCGGGCTGGCAATCGAGATCCGAGAGATCGATCCAGTGGTAGTTGCCGGTCCGCGGCCACATGCCGATCGAGGCCACCCGATAGCCGAGCCTGAGATTCTCGGTCAGCCGCTCGGGATCGCCGAGCCGCAACAGCAAGAGAGCGTTGCCGGCGCCGCGATTGCGCCGCTGGTCGAGCCTCACCTCGGTGATCTGCCGCCAGGGGATCAGCCCGGCACCGGTCTGGTTGTCGACGAGACCGCCGGCCTCGATCACCAGATCGGGCTCGCCCTCGGCCAGGAGATTGGCGCGGCGATGCCTGACCAGCGCCATCGAGAGGCCGAGGGCCAGCAGCATCCAGGTGAAGGTGCGCCCCAACCCCTCGACCGGGGCGATGGCGAAGCCGACCAGCATGGCGACGGCGGCGAACCCGGCCCAGAGCAGGGCAGAGAGCTGCACCTTGCGGCGCAACAGATAGGCCTCGGTGATGGCGCCCGAGCGCCTGGGATCCTCCATCCGACCGAACACGGCCGCCATCGCCTCCCTAGCCGTAGATCATCCGCGGCAGGCCCAGCACGATCCACGGGAAAACGTAGACCAGGGTCATCGCAACGAACACCATGGCCAGGAACGGCAGGATGCCGGCGAAGATCTCCATCAGTTCCGTTCCCTCCGGCGCCACCCCCTTCAAGTAGAAGGCGGACATCGCCATCGGTGGCGTCAAGAACGAGGTCTGGATGTTCAAGGCGATCAGGATGCCGAAGATCAACGGATCGACGCCGAAGGCCGGCAGCAGGGGGAGGAAAATCGGCACGAAGATGACGATGATCTCCGTCCATTCGAGGGGCCAGCCGAGCAGGAAGATGGTGATCTGGGCCAGGATCAGGAACTGAATGGGCGTCAGATCGATGCCCATGATCCAGTGCTCGATCACGGTATGGCCGCCCAAGAGCGAGAAGACCGAGGAGAAGGCCCAGGAGCCGACGAAGAGCCAGCAGACCATGGCGGTCGATTTGCTGGTCAAGAAGACCGATTCCTTGAGCCGCTTCCAGTCCAGCTGCCGGTAGGCGGCGGCCAGCAGCAAGGCGCCGAGGGCGCCCATGGCGGCCGCCTCGTGCGGCGTGGCGAGGCCGAAGAGGATGGCGCCCAGAACCGCGGCGATCAGCACCGCAAGCGGAAAGAACGAGGTGAGCAGCATGACGAATACCGTGCCCAACGGCACGTTCCGCTCCTCCTGCGGCAGCGGTGGCGCAATCTTCGGGTCGAGCCACGCCCGGACCATGATCATCACGATATAGAGTCCGGCCAGCATCATGCCCGGGAACAGCGCGGCGGCGTAGAGCCGAACCACCGAGACGCCTGAGATGGCGCCGTAGAGGATCAGCATGATCGACGGCGGAATCAGGATGCCGAGACAGCCGCCGGCGCAGATCACTCCGGCCGCGAGCTTGCGGTCGTAGCCCGCCTTGAGCATGGCAGGATAGGCCAGAAGGCCCATGAGCGTGACGACGGCGCCGACGATACCGGTCGCCGTCGCGAACAAGGCGCACGTCACCAGGCTCGCGACCGCCAATGAGCCGGGCACGTTGGCGGTCGCCAACTGCAAACTTCGAAAGAGCTTGTCGAGAACCTTGGCCCGCTCGACCACGTAGCCCATGAAGAGAAACAGCGGCACGGCGATCAGGATGGCGTTCGACATCACGCCATAGGTGCGCTGCACCAGAAGATTGAAGATGGCGCCGCCGATCGCATAGTAGCCGAAGCCGACGGCCATCGCGATGAGGGTGAAGGCAATCGGAAAGCCGAGAAGAATCAAAAAGATCAAGAGGCCGAGCATCAGGATGCCGACTTCGGGATTGCTCATCGGGGCTGATCCTCGAGATCGATATAGTCTTGGGCACTGGCGGCATCGATGTCCTTGACGTCCTGGACCCGCGACGGCCAGTAGCCGTTCTTCAGGCACAAGATACAGCGGATCACCTCGGCGATGCCCTGCAGGAGGAGAAAGCAGGCGGCCAACGGGATCAGCGCCTTGAAGTGATAGATCGGCAAGCCGGCGGGGCTGGCGCTGCTGACCTCACGGATCGCCCAGGAGCGCTCGGCGAAGATCCAGCCCGAATAGATCAGCGCGATCACCCCGGGGAAGAAGAAGAGGATATAGAGGACGAGGTCGACACCGGCCTGCCAGCGGGTCGGGAACAGCCGGTAGAGCACGTCGCCCCGGACATGCGCACCGGTCGCCAAGGCATAAGCTCCGGCCATGACGAAAAGGGCCCCATAGAGCATATAGCCCGCGTCATAGGCCCATGTGGTGGGCGCCCGCAGGACATAGCGCATGAACACCTCGTAGCAGATGGCGATCGTCATGATCACCACGCTCCAGGCAAAGGTCTTGCCGGCGAAGGTGCTGATGCGGTCGATCAACAGCAGCTTGTCTTGCATCGTCCAATGCTCCGCCGGATGGCAGACGGGTCGAAAACGGTCGGCTTAGCGCAGGTCGCAACGAGAGGGGCGCCACCCTCCGACGAAAGTGACGCCCCCTGTGGCTGGATCGGTGGCCCTAGAGGCGGGTCACCGGAAAGGGCGGCTCGCCGAAGAAGTGGTTGTAGGCCATCTCCTTGGGCGCCTCGTTGATGAGGAAGTAGCCGACCACGTCACGGACCCAGTTGCGCTGCGACTCGATCACCCGCCCGAAGAACTCGTTCTGCGCGCTCTCCCGCTCGATGATCACGTCCCAGGCGTCGAGCTGGGCCTGCAGGATCTCGTCCGGCGTGATGTAGAGGTTGACGCCCTCCTCCTCGACGAGGCCGCGGTAGTCCTGCGGATAGCGCAGCATCAGCTTCCACGACATGTCGGCCGAAGCGGCCTCCACGGCGTTCCTGACGACCGCCTGGAGGTCGTCGTCGAGCGCTTCGAAACGGCTCTTGCTGAAGCTGATCTCGAACGCCTCGGCGTCCTGGTGGAAGCTCTGCTGCATCCAGGTCTTGGACACGTCCTGGAAGCCCAAGAAGCGGTCGGAGGACGGGTTGTTGAACTCGGCCGCATCGATCACGCCGCGGTCCAGGGCCGGAACGATGTCACCACCACCGAGAATGGTGACCGCAGCCCCCATCTCGGCCATCAAATCAGCGGCGAGGCCGACCGTCCGGTAGCGCAGACCCTCGATGTCCGAGGCCGAGGTGATCGGCTCGCTGAACCAGCCGAGCGCCTGGGTCGGCATCGGGCCGGAGAGGAAGCCCACGAGATCGAGGCCGAGGATGTCCTGGACCAGCTCGTCGTAGAGCTCCTGCCCACCGCCGTACTTCATCCAGCCGAGGAACTGGTTGGCGTTCCAGCCGAAGGCCGGGGGCGTACCGAACAACGAGGCCGCCTTGTTCTTGCCGTACCAGTAGGCGGTTACGCCATGGGCGCCGTCGAGGGCGCCACCGACGATCGCGTCCTGCAGCTCGAGCGCGCCCACGACCGAGCCCGCGGGCAGGAGGTTGATGGTCAACCGGCCGCCCGACATGGCGTTGACCTTGTTCACGAAGTCCTGGGCGAACTCGTGAAAGATGTCGCCGGCCCAGCCGCTCTGCATGTTCCAGCTGACGCTCTGCGCCCGCGCCACGTTGGGAAAGCCGGTGACGGCGACAGCGCCCACGGCGGCGCCGGTGGCCACACCCTTGGTCAAGAAGCTGCGGCGGCCGGTGTCTACGCTCGGACCGATGTCCGGTGTCTTTTGCTCGTTCATGGTACCTCCACTGATCGGTGACAGGCGACTCTGTTAGAGCCGCAGCCGGGCCAAATCAACCCGACCCCATCCATGCGGAGGAGATCTAGCCTAGGCTGAGCCGATGTGCCAGGAGAACCGCACAGTTTTCCACCATGCGGAGGATCCGGTCGACATGAACGAGAATGCAACAGTCGCCGATCCCGCAACAGCGACCGCAACCGCGATCGCTGCACAGGTCGCCGCCGACCCGCGTGCAGCGAGCGCCGTCACCGAAGCCTGCCTCGCCCGGATCGACGCCATCGAGGATGCGGTCCAGGCCTGGACCTTCCTCGATCCGGACCATGTGAGGCGTCAGGCATCGGCGATCACGGCAGGTACGCTCGCCGGCGTGCCGGTCGGCATCAAGGACATCTTCGCCACCAGCGACATGCCGACCGAGAACGGCTCGCACCTGCATGCCGGGCGCAGGCCCGAGGCCGACGCCGCCGTGGTCGAGCGCCTGCGGGCCGCAGGTGCGGTGATCATGGGCAAGACGGTGACCACGGAGTTCGCCACCTTCGAGCCCGGCAAGACCCGCAACCCGCACGATCCGAGCCGCACTCCCGGCGGCTCCTCCTCCGGCTCGGCCGCCGCGGTCGCCGCCGGCATGGTGCCCATAGCACTCGGCTCACAGACCAACGGCTCGGTGATCCGTCCGGCCAGCTATTGCGGCGTCTACGGCTTCAAGCCGAGCTTCGGCCTGATCAGCCGCCACGGCATGACGCTGCAATCACCGAGTTGTGATCAGGTGGGCGTTTTCGCCCGGAGCTTGGAGGACACGGCACTCGCCGCCGACGTGCTGATCGGGCACGACCCGAGCGATCCCGCCACCCGACCGATGGCGCGGTCCGATTTGCGCGACGGCCTCGCCCGTGGCCGACAGACGCCGCCCCGGCTCGCCCTGATCGAGACCCCCGTCTGGGGCGAGGCGGAGCCGGCGACGCAGGCGGCCTTTCGGACCCTGGCCGAGAAGCTCGGCATCGAGACCCTGGTCCTGCCCAATTCGTTCGATGAAGCCGTCGAGGCGCACCGCAAGATCACCTGGGCGGAACTCGCGCACCACCTCGATCCGGAGTACCGGGCCGGCCCGGGCGGGCTGAGCGACCGGCTGCGCGGCATGATCGAGGCGGGGCAAGCCGTCAGCGCCCCCGACTACCTGGCCGCCCGCGCTGCGATGCGCGCCCTGCAAGAGCAGATCGCCTCGGTCTTCGCCGATTACGACGCCATCGTCACCCCCGGTGCCACCGGCGAGGCAGCCGAGGGTCACGGCAGCACCGGCAGCCCGATCTTCTGCACCATCTGGACCCTGCTCGGCACCCCCGCCCTCAGCCTGCCGCTGCTCACCGGCCCCGCCGGCATGCCGCTCGGTGTCCAACTGGTCGGCCGACGCGGCAGCGATGGCGCACTGCTGGCGACGGCCGCGTGGCTCGAAGCCCGGCTCCGTAGCTGAGCAAAAAAAGGACTGCCCCCGGCCTTCGCGGGGGCAGTCCCGAACGTTGCCCGTGAGGCGAGCAGAGCGGTTTGTTAGCCGCGTCCGGCCCGGCCGACTGTGACCCTCGTCACAGCTCGCCGCCGTCACCGCAGCCGGTCGAGAAACCAGCCGACCAGCCGCCGCCAGACCTCGTCCTTCTCGGCCAGATCCTCGATGCCGTGATGCAGGTCCGGATTGTCGTTGACCTCGATCACCACGATGCCCGCGGGCGTCTCCTTCAGGTCGACGCCGTAGAGCCCGCTGCCCATCAAGCCCGCGGCCTTCACCGCGATCTCCAGCACCGTCGAGGGCGCATCGGCGAGCGGCAGCGTGGTGAAGCGCCCCTCGGTCGACCGCCCGCCGGCATCGTGGCGGACGATCTGCCAGTGCTTCTTGGCCATGTGGTACTGGCTCACGAACAGCGGCCGGCGATCGAGGACACCGACCCGCCAGTCGAAGGTCGTGGGCATGAAGGCCTGGGCCAGGATCAGGTCCGATTCTTCCAGCATCTCGGCGGCGAGCCGCTCCAGCGCCGCCCGGTCGTCGGCCTTCTTCACCCCGCGCGAA
The DNA here is from genome assembly GCA_007131045.1 of Rhodospirillales bacterium. Classification (GTDB taxonomy): domain Bacteria; phylum Pseudomonadota; class Alphaproteobacteria; order Geminicoccales; family Geminicoccaceae; genus SLRI01. The sequence goes on along the minus strand of SLRI01000436.1, from coordinate 8,634 downwards.
AACGAGCCGTCCGGGATCTTGAGCACCAGAGGATAGCCCAGGGCCGAGGCTGCAGCCGCGATGTCGCGACGCCCTGCGATGATCCAGGTCGGCGGCTGCGGCAGGCCGTGCGCGGTCATGAGCTCGGCCAGATAGACCTTGTTGGTGCAGCGCATGATCGAGCGTGGGTCGTCGATCACCGGCATGCCTTCCTGCTCGGCCCGCTGCGCGAAACGGTAGGTATGGTGGTCGATATTGGTGGTCTCGCGGATCCAGAGCGCATCATAGGCGGCAAGTCGTGCGAGATCGCCGCGGCCGATGAGGTCGACACCGAGACCCATGCCCTCGGCGATTCGGGCGAAGCGCTCTAGCGTCGGCAAGTCCGTTGGCGGCATCACGTCCTTCGGATCGACGAGAACGGCGAGCGTGAAGCGGGGCTCCCGCCGATTCTTGGGCTCGAGCCAGCGCCGCCCGAGGTAACGCGTGATCGCCTGGTCGAGCGCCGGTCGCTCCTCGGGCGAAAGATCGCCCATGGCCAGGAGGCCGAGCCGCTTGATCCGCCAGCGCTCGCCGGGCTGAACGACCAGCTCCAGCATCGGTGCGCGAAACCAGTCGAACACCAGCAATGCCAGCCGATTGAAGCGCGGGTCGCTCGGCCGGCCGAGCAGGATCCGCAACCGAAAGGTCGTGGTCGGCGGATCGGCGAGGCGTCTTGCCGTCTTGTTCAGCGCCTCCTCGAGGTCCGGCAGCGCCAGCGCATAGCCCGAGCGACGCCTGAGTGCCAAAATCGTCTCGACCGACGGCAGCACCTTCTCGCCCCGCGCCTCTGCCAAGAGCGAGACATAGTAGCCGCGCGCCTGATAGCTCGTGTCACGGGCGAGGTTGAGCACCTTGCCGGGTCGCCTTTTGGCGTTGCGGCGCTGTCCGGTTTCGACCACGCGCTGGGCCAGGTAGTCGCGGGTCGCCAGATAATCGCGGGTCGAAAGTGGTCCCGCGTTGGCCGGCAGGGCCGGAAAGTCGTCCTTGCGGTCGGCGACGATCGTCCAGGCGGCCATGCGCTCTTCCGTGCAACTGAAGCTCAATCGGCAAATGCCAGCGCCATGCGCAGCGCCGGGGCACCGTCCTCGTAGTAGTCGTCGACGGTCGCGAAAAGGGTGAAACCGAGCGCTCGATAGAGCCGGATGGCGGGCGCGTTGTCGGCTCTCACCTCCAGCCTGACACCCCTCGCCCCGGCATCCCTGGCGGCCGCGAGCCCGGCCAGGGCGAGGCATCGGCCGGTGCCGGGGGGCGCACCGGCGTCGCGCACCAGCGAATAGAGCCGCCACCAGGGGCTGCGGGCCCGCCGCAGCAAGAGTACATAGCCGACGGGGCCCGAGGCGGACTCGGCGACCAGGCAGTGCGCCAGCGGGCTGGCGAGGTGATGGCGAAACGCGCGCCGCGACAACCGGTCGCCGGAGAAGCGCGCTTCGAGGCGTATCAGCGCGTCGAGATCGGCAGGGATCGCCGGCCGGATCACCACTGGCTCAGCGCCCGCCCGTCGAGCTGTGACACGGGGCCCCTCCGCACTGCTTGCCACGAGCGTTGACACGGCTACCTATCGAGTGAACCATATTCTAGCCTTTCTCGTCAGACGCGAGGAAACCCGGTTTCGTGGCCCCCGCGCGTGCTGGCGAGAATTCGTGGAGAGCCCATTTGGCCACCAAGCTTTTCGTCCCCGTCGTCGCCGCGATCGGCGTGCTCGCGGGCTGCCAATCCAGTGGCTGGCAACACCGTCACGGCACCGACCATCCACTCGTCGGCAGCATCGTCGATGTCGGTGCCCAGGCGGTGGTCGAGGAGGCGGACCTCTTGGCCGCCATCGCCGGCGCCGACATCGTTCTGATCGGCGAGAGCCACGGCAATCGCGATCACCACCGGATCCAGGCGGAACTCGTGCGCAACCTGGGCGATACGGTCAACGGCGTCGTCTTCGAGATGATCGGCACCGATCAGCAGGCCACCGTGGCGTTGCATCTGAGCGATCGGCCGGGCGACACCGAGGGGCTCGGCCCGGCCCTCGACTGGGCCGAGAGCGGTTGGCCCGAGTGGGAGCTCTACGAGCCGATCGCCGCCGCCACTCTCGCGGTCGATGCCGAGATCGTCGGCGGCAATCTGCCGGGCGCCGCGGTCGCGGCCTTGATGAAGAACGGCCTCGATGTTCTCGACCCGACCCTGGTCGAGCGCACCGGCCTGAACGAGCCGCTCGACCCCGACCTCGAGGTCCGGCTGGTCGAGACCCTGGACCAGGCGCATTGCGGCTTTGCCCCCGACGACCTGCTGCCCGCCATGCTCGACGTCCAGCGCGGCCGGGACGCGCAGATGGCCGATCGCCTCGTCGCCGTCAAGGGGCGTGGCCAGAGCGTGCTGATCGCCGGCAGCGAGCATGTCCGCCGCGACTGGGGCGTGCCCCACTACCTCGGCCGGCTGAAGCCCGACGCCCGGGTCGTCAGCATCGCCCTGCGCGAGGTCGACGAGCGGCTGACCGCGCTGCCGGTCGACCTGCCCTACGACTTCGTCTGGTTCACCCCGCGCCGCCAGCCGATGGGCTTCGATCCCTGCGAGGCCTACCGCCAGCAACTCGAACGGCTCGACGCCGGGCTGCGGCCGACGGCCTCGGCCGGACCGTCACACGGCTGAGCGAAAGCGCTTTTCAACCGCTTCGCGAGGCGCCATTCTCAGCCCCGGTCGGACCACGAGGAGCGGAAAGAATGGCAACCACGCGGCGCATTTTCAATCATTTGGCGATCGGCTGCACGACGGCGTCGCTTCTGGCACTCACCGCCGGCGCTGCCCTGGCCGAGCCTTTGGAGGTGGCCGCGATCTACACCGTCCCGGTCGAGCAGCAGTGGGTCAGCCGCATCCACAAAGCGCTCAATGCTGCGGCCGAGCGCGGCGACATCACCTACACCTTCTCCGAGAACGTCTCGAACACCGACTACGAGCGGGTGATGCGCGAATACGCCGAGCAAGGCGTCGACCTCGTCTTCGGCGAGGTCTTCGGCGTCGAGCGGGCGGCCCGCGAGGTGGCCAAGGACTATCCCGAGGTCGCCTGGGTCATGGGCTCCAGCTTCGGCCCCGAGGAGCCCAACTTCTCGGTCTTCGACAACTACATCCAGGAATGCTCCTATCTGACCGGCTTGGTCGCCGGGGCCAAGAGCGAGAGCAAGCTGATCGGGCTGGTCGGCGGCTACCCGATCCCCGAGGTCAACCGGCTGATGCACGCGTTCATGGACGGCGCGCGCGAGATCGACCCCGAGATCCGCTTTCTCGTCACCTTCATCGGCTCCTGGTACGATCCACCCAAGGCCAAGGAGGCGGCCTTCGCGATGATCGATGCCGGTGCCGACGTCATGTACGCCGAGCGCTACGGGGTGTCGGACGCGGCGGTCGAGCGCGACGTCTACGCCATCGGCAACGTCATCGACACGGCGGACGAGTATCCCGGCAGTATCCTCGCCTCGGCCATCTGGCACATGGAGCCCACCGTCGACCGGGCGATCGAGAAGGTCCAGGCCGGCGCCTACGAGGCCGAGAACTACGGGCCCCTGAGCCACATGCCGGTCGGCGGCTGCAGCATCGCCGAGATGGACGACGAACTGGTCGATCCCGAGGTCCAGGCCCTGGTGCGCGAGCGTGAGGCAGAGATCATGGCGGGCACCTTCGAGGTCGAGATCAACGACGACGAGCCGGTCTCCTCGGCGAGGTGAGCGAGCGCAGCGCCGCGCCACCGCTCCTGCGGCTGCGCGGCATCACCAAGCGGTTCGGCGATCTCGTCGCCAACGACGCGATCGATCTCGATCTCGACGCGGGCGAGATCCTGGCCCTTCTGGGCGAGAACGGGGCCGGCAAGACGACCTTGATGAGCATCCTCTTCGGCCAGTACGTGGCCGATGCGGGCACGATCGAGGTCGGCGACGGCGCGGGCGGACTCCGCCCCTTGCCCCCGGGCTCGCCGAGGTCAGCGCTCGACGCCGGCATCGGCATGGTCCACCAGCACTTCACCCTCGCCGCCAACCACTCGGTGCTCGACAACGTCACTCTCGGCACCGAGCCCCTCTGGTCCTGGCGCCTCGACCGGCGGGCGGCCCGCGCGAAGCTTCGAGCACTGATCGAGGAGACCGGCCTCGAGGTGCCGCTCGACAGGAGCTGCGGCAGCCTTTCGATCGGCGAGCAGCAGCGGGTGGAGCTCTTGAAGGCCCTCTACCGCGACGCCCGGGTGCTGATCCTCGACGAGCCCACCGCCGTGCTCACCCCGCAGCAGAGCGATCGGCTGTTCGTCACCCTGCGAAGGCTCGCCGTCAAGGGCCTCGGCATCGTCTTCATCAGCCACAAGCTCGACGAGGTGCTGGCGCTCTGCCGCCGGGTCGCCGTGCTGCGTCACGGGCAGAAGGTCCTTGAAGTCGAGGCCGCCGGTATCGACAAGGCGCGCCTGGCACACGCCATGGTCGACCGCCCGGTGGAGATGCCGACGGCCCTGCCCCGCCCCGCGGGCGAGCCGGTGCTGGAGCTTGCCGCCGTCGACGTGACCGCCGAGCCCGGGCGCGAGGCCCTCACCGCAATCGACTTGGTCGTGCATGCGGGCGAGATCCAGGGCATCGCCGGTGTCTCCGGCAACGGCCAGCGCAGCCTCGCCGGTCTGGTCGCGGGCACCGCCCAGCCCACATCCGGCAGCATGCGGCTGAACGGCCAGCCATGGCCCGCAGGCGGCCCCAAGGCGCTGATCCGGGCCGGCGTCGGCCGGATTCCCGAGGACCGCCACCGCCAGGGTGTGGTCGGCGACATGACGGTCTGGGAAAACCTCATGCTCGAGGGCTACGACGCCAGGGCTTGCCGGCGCTTCGGCCTCTTGCAGCTCCATCACTTCCGCCGCAAGGCCAAGGACCTGGTCCAGCGCTTCGATATCCGCTGCGGCGACCTCGAGGGCCCGACCCGTCTGCTCTCCGGCGGCAACATGCAAAAGCTGATCCTGGCCCGGGTGCTCGAGCGCCAGCCGCGGCTGATCCTCGCATCGCAACCGACCCGCGGCCTCGATATCGGTGCGGTAGCCGCAGTCCACCGGCACCTGCTCGACGCCCGTGAGCGCGGTTGCGCCATCCTCTTGATCACCGAGGACCTGGACGAGCTCCTGCAGCTCGCCGACCGGGTTTGCGTCCTCTATCGCGGCAGGCTCGGCTCGTCCCGCCCGCGGGCAGAGATCGACCTCGCCCGCCTGGGCCTCGAGATGGCGGGCCAGGATTCGGACAGGCTGCCCGGCGCCCATGCGGCTTGAGCCCCGCCAGCACGTCCCGCCGCTGCTGAGCGTCGGCGCCCCTATCGGCGCCGCCCTCCTGGCGCTCGCCATCTGCGCCATTCCGCTGGCCCTGGCCGGCGCCGACGTCGGCCGCGCCTACCAGCTCATGCTCACCGGCAGCCTCGGCTCGCGCTTCGCCGTCACCGAAACCCTGACCCGCGCCGCACCCTTGATCCTCACCGGCCTCGCCGCCGCCATCGCCTTTCGCGCACGGCTCTGGAACATCGGGGCAGAGGGCCAGCTCTACATGGGGGCACTTGCTGCGGTCGCCGTCGGCACCGGTGCGATCCCGGTCCCGGGCTTTCTCCTGCTGCCGCTGGTCGTGGTCGCAGGTACGCTCGCGGGCGGGCTCTGGATGCTCGGGCCCACGTGGCTCAAGGTGAAGCTCGGGGTCGACGAGGTGGTGACCACCCTGCTCCTCAACTTCGTCGTCCTGCTCTTCGTCGGCATGATGCTCGAGGGCCCGCTCCAGGACCCGATGAGCCTCGGCTGGCCGCAGTCCGCACCCATCGTCGCCGATGCCAGCCTGCCCAAGCTGATCGAGCGCAGCCGCCTGCATTTCGGACTGGTCATCGCGCTTGCCGCTGCCGTCGTCACCTGGCTCGTCGTCCAGCGCACCCGCTTCGGCTTCGAACTCCGGGCAATGGGCGCCAACCCAGAGGCCGCCAGCTTCGCCGGGATGGACCAGTCGCGCGTGATGCTGAAGGTCGGGCTCTTCTCCGGTGCCGTGGCCGGCCTCGCCGGGGTCGGCGAAGTGGCAGGGCTCAGGGGCTACCTCACCCAGGATCTCTCGCCCGGCTACGGCTATGCCGGGATCGTGGTCGCCACACTCGCCCAGCTCGGCCCGTTGGCGGTCATTGCCGCTGCCGTCTTCGTCGCTGCCGTCTTCGTCGGCGCCGACAGCATGAGCCGGGCGATCGGGGTGTCGAGCTACATCGCCAACCTGATCGTCGCCACCGCCTTGCTCACCATGCTGCTGGCCGGCCTGTTCACCCGATACCGGATCAGCCGGTGACCCCCGAAGCCGTCTCCCCCGCCGACAATCTGCGCGCCGCCGGCATGGTGGCACTGACCATGTCGCTGTTCGCGGTCAGCGACACGCTGGTGAAGACCCTCTTCGACCGGCTGCCCGTGGGCGAGGTTATCGCATTGCGCGGCCTGATGATCGCGGCGCTGCTCGTGGGCTTCCTCGTCATCCGCCACCGCCGCCTGATCATCGGCCATTTGCTCGACCGCATCGCGCTCGCGCGGGCGTTGATCGAGGTCGCCGTGGCCTTCGCCTTCTTCAAGAGCCTGGCGCTGATGCCCCTGGCCGATGCCACGGTCATCCTCTTCGGCTCGCCCATCATCATGACGGTAGCCGCTGCCCTCTTCCTGGCTGAGAAGGTCGGCCCGCGGCGCTGGGCCGCGGTGCTGATCGGCTTTGTCGGCGTCGTTCTGGTCGCCGGCCCCGGCAACCAGGCGATCGGCTGGGCGGCGCTCCTGCCGCTTTCCGCCGCCGTCCTCGTTGCGGTCCGCGACCTCATTACCCGCTTCGTGCCGAAGACCCACGATTCCACCACCGTGGCGCTGACCACGGCGATCGCCGTCAGCATCGGCGGCTGGCTCAGCCTGCCCCTGGGCACCATCGGCCTCGCCGGCGCCTGGCTCTGGCCGACCCCGGCCGAGTGGCTGGTGATCCTGCTCAGCGCCATCCTGATCGGCACCGCCTACAACACCGTCGTCATCGGCTACCGCCTCGGCGAAGCCTCCTTCCTCGCCCCCTTCCGCTACAGCTCGATCCCCTTGGCGATCCTCCTCTCCTGGAGCGTCTTCGGCGACGTCCCGAGCCCGATCATGCTCTTGGGTGCCCTGATCATCACCGCGTCGGGCGTCTTCATCTTCACCCGCGAACGCCAACTGGCGCGGCGGGCAGAATTGGCAGAAGGAGGCTGATCTGGTAGCTCTACCGTCATTCACCAGGAGCGAGTCGATGATCGACCCCGACGACGTGATCAAGGCAAAGATCGACAGCCAGGGGCGCGTGCTGATCCCGGCGGCCATTCGCGAGGCCATGAAAATGGAACCGGGCGGCCACGTCGCGATGTATCTCGACGAGAACGGCCTGCATCTGGTCACGAGACATTTTACCCGCGAGCAACTGCGGCGCGAAATCGCCGCTCACGTGCCGGAAGGTGTATCCCTCGCCGACGAGCTCATCGCCGACCGGCGTGCCGAAGCGGCGCGCGAAGAGCAGGAGTGAGCCACGTCCTCGATGCCTCGGCGGTGTTGGCCTGGGCGCAAGACGAGCCGGGAGGGCAGCGTGTCGAGAACGTCCTGCATGCGGCCTACCTGAGCACCGTCAATCTCTCGGAGTCGGTGGCCAAGCTGGTCGAGCGCGGGGTCTCCTACCGCGCCCTGCAGCTCGATTTTTCCACCTCCGGACTGACGCTCGTCGGCTTCGAGCCGGGCGATGCCTATGCTGCCGCGGCGCTCCGGGCCGCCACTCGACGCTTCGGCCTCTCCTTCGGCGATCGTGCGTGCATTGCCCTCGCCCTGCGTCTGGGTCTTCCCCTCCTGACCAGCGATCGCGCTTGGGCCAAGCTCCACCTGGGCGTGCCAGTGGAAGTAATCCGCTAGGTGGACATCCTCGACATCCTTCTGCAGACGAGCTTTTGGGCCGCCACCCTGCGCATCGCCACGCCCTTGATCTTCGGCGTGCTGGGCGAATTGATCTGCGAGCGCGCCGGCGTGCTCAATCTCGGCATCGAGGGGATCATGACCATCGGCGCCATGTCCGGCTGGCTCTTCGTCTATCTGGGCTTCGACCTCTGGACCGGCGTCATCCTCGCGGCTTGCGTGGGCGCCGCCTTCGGCCTCCTGCACGGCGCCCTGACCGTGCCCTTGGGCCTCTCGCAGCACGTCACCGGCATCGGCATCACGCTGCTCGCCACTTCGCTCGCCTACTTCACCTACCGCATGCTGCTCCCCGACGTCGCCAGCCCGCCGCGCATCGTCCCGTTCCAGCCGCTCGACCCGGACTGGCTCTTGGCCGTCCCCTTCTTCGGCCCCGTCCTCGCCCAACAGACGGCGCTGACTTGGCTCGCCCTCATCCTGGTGCCGACCATCGCCTACGTGCTCTACCGCACGCCGCTCGGCCTCGCGGTGCGGACCTGCGGCGAGAACCCGGCCGCCGCCGAAGCGCAAGGCCTCGACGTCTACCTGCTCCGCATCGCAGCGCTGATGGTCGGCAGTGCGCTGATGGCCGTGGGCGGCGCCTTCCTCACCCTTTCCGCCTTCAACGCCTTCTTCTTCGAGATGGTCGCCGGCCGCGGCTGGATCTGCAT
>SLRI01000220.1 GCA_007131045.1 Rhodospirillales bacterium | reverse complement strand
GCCAGCGGGTTGAAGAACTCGAGCTTGAGCAGGATGTCGGCCGTGATCCCCTCCTCGGCCGAGAGCCGGCGGATGCGGACCAGGGGCGTGTTGCCGATGGTCTCGGCGATGCTGTCGTAGATCCGGCCACGGCCGGGGGCATCGAAGAGGAGAGGTCCGCTCGTCGGGTCCGTGGTGGTCGTGCGCATGGGCATCCTGGTCGCTGGCGCGGGGGGCGTCATGGCGCCGCCCGGTAGATGGGAGTCGCTCTCAGACTAGGCGCCCGGGCGCCGCCGCGCTACCTCCGCTGGCGAGCCCGATCTGAACTGGACCCCCGACCTGAAGCGGACCATGGCGGACCTGCCCGACATCCCCTCGCCCTGCATCGGCGTCTGTAGGCTCGAGCCGCAGACCCGGCGCTGCGCCGGCTGCCTCAGGACGGCGCGCGAGATCGTCCGCTGGCCCGAGGCGGACAATGCGGAACGCCTCGCCATCGTCCAGGAACTCCGCCGGCGCCGCCGCGCGCTCGGCATCACCAGCCCCGCCGACAGCCGCCCGCGGCGTCGCCGCACCTCCCCGACCGAATAGGCCGCCCGATGCCCGACCGTCTTCGCCAGCTGCTCGACCACCGCGGCGTCCTCTTGGCCGACGGCGGCATGGGCACCGGCCTGTTCGCGCGTGGCCTGGAGACCGGCGACAGCCCGGAGCTCTGGAACGTCGACCATCCGGACCGGGTCGAGGACGTCCATCGCGAGTTCATCGAGGCGGGCTCGGACATCGTCTTGACCAACAGCTTCGGCGGCAACGCCTTCCGGCTGAAGCTGCACGATGCCCAGAACCGGGTGGCCGAGCTCAACCGGGCCGCCGCCGAGGTGGCGCGGCGCGCGGCCGATGCGGTGGACCGCCCGGTACTGGTCGCGGGCTCGATCGGGCCCACGGGCGAGATCCTGATGCCGGTGGGTGCCCTCGATCCCGCCGACGCCGAGGCCGCCTTTCGCGCCCAGGCCGAAGCCCTCGCCGCGGGTGGCGTCGATATCCTCTGGATCGAGACCATGTCGTCCGCCGAGGAGCTCGAGGCCGCGGTCCGCGCCGCCAGCGGCCCGGGCCTGCCGGTCTGCGCCACGATGAGCTTCGATACCAACGGCCGGACGATGATGGGCCTCACGCCGGATGCGGCCCTCGGCCTCGCCCACCGCTTTAGCCCCGCCCTGGCCGGGTTCGGCGCCAATTGCGGCATCGGCCCGGCCCAGCTCTTGGCCACGCTGCTCGGCTTCAGCCGGCTCGAGCGGCAGGGCGAAGTGATCATCGCCAAGGGCAATTGCGGCATCCCCGAATACCGCGACGGGGCCATCCATTATACCGGCACGCCGGAAATCATGGCCGACTACGCGCTGCTCGCCCGCGATGCCGGGGCCCGGGTCATCGGCGGCTGCTGCGGCACGCGGGGGGAGCACATCGCCGCCATGCGCCGGGCCCTCGATCTGGTCGAGCCCGAGGGCTTTCCCGACATCGAGCGGATCGAGCGCCTGCTCGGCCCGGTGACGGCGGCCGCGACCGAGCCGGTGCCGAGCAACCGCGGCGAACGCCGCCGGGGACGGCCACGCGGCAGCGCCTAGCCTCAGTCCAACGCCGCGCGGCGGGCCAGCTGCTGCGCCTGCGCGAAGGCGAAACGGAGGCGGTTGTAGAGGAACACGGCATGTCGCCAGAGCGGCTCGCTGGCGAAGCCGAGCTTGAGGTGCAGCGCCTGTCCGGCCAGGAGATCGGCGCGGACGAGCTCGAGCAGCACCTCTAGCTCGAGGTCTGAGCCGAGCCCGTGACGATCCGCTCGACCAGCTCCGGGCTGTGCATCGCCATGACCAGGCTCTGAAACAGCGACTGCGCCAGCTCGCCCAGGAACGCGCTCAGGGCCGAGGAGGGCAACGCCGCATTGGGCACGAGCCCGCCATGGGCCAGCTGCTGGCGGAGAATGGCGAGCTCGTGCGCCCGGCTGTGACTGTCGAGCGGCACCCCGACCGAGGCGTTGACCTCGCGCCCTCTTCCACCTTGATCATGTCTTCGCCGGCGCCGGCGAAGACCACGTGAAAGCCCTGCTTTGGGGAGATAGATCCGGTCGTTGTCCTTGTCGGTGAAGGTCAGCTTCGGGATGTCGGTGGTGATCCCGCGCAGGTCGACGACGTTCTCGCCGTCGCCGGCCTGGTGAACGACCCCTGAAACGAGCCGGCATCGACCAGAAAATCGATCGAGATCTCAGCCTGGTCGGTGTCGTTGTGGAGAAAGAACCCGCCCTTGTCGATACCGAAGCCGATATTGACGTCGTAGCCGACCGAAAGGTCGATCGCCGAGCCTTCCTTCAAGTCGAGCTCGAGCCCGAAGATGCCGAAGCCGAAGCCCATGTCGAGGCTGGCCGAGAAGAGCTCGCCGGAGAAGCTCAGGGCACCGTAGAGGTAGCTGTCGTCGAGCGATCCCGTGGTGTCGAGGAAGGCCTGGAGGCAGGTGACGCCCGAGGTGTCGAAGAGCGTGCTGAACTTGTCGTTGACGAAGCCGGTCATGAGATCGACCGTAGTCGGCAGCGAGCCGTCCCAGTCAGGGTTGGAGGCCACGGCGAGCGTTCGCTCGATCACGCCGATGCGCATGTCTTTGAAAACGGTGATCCCGGTGCCGAGATTGCTGCCGATGATCGGCAGGTCGACCGAGCGCAAAAAGCTGTCGGTCTGCTGGATGATCGAATCGAGCCCGCGCAACAGCGTCCGCGGAGCGTTGATGATCGCCAGCACATTGATATTGCTGAAGAACTCGGCGAGATCCGGCAGCCTGAAGTCGATGCCGTCGAGATCGAAGGCGCCGTCGACCGTGAAGTCGATCAGCGCACCCGCGAAGAACGAGCGCACGTCCGCCAAGTCCAATTCGGCGAGGCTGGCACCGTTGATGTCGAGGAAGCCCATCCGAATCTTCGCCGGATCGCTCGAGCCGTCGCCGGCGTTCAGCAAGGCGTGTCCGCCCGCGACGTTTACCTCGATCGGGCTCGGCCCGTCGCCCGCCGGATCGACCAGCCGGCCTGCGACACAGGCGAAAAGCTCCTGGAGCTCCTTGGTCTGCGCATCGAGCGCGCCGATGGCCGCCTGGAACAGGGCGAGCCCGGCGCCGCCCGGATCGAGATCGAGCGCCGCATAGAGCAGGATGCGCGGCTCGACCGGGGTGATTCCGACCTTGATCCGCGCCGGCGCCGCCTCGCGCAGGGCCTGCTGGTCGCCTGCTGCCGCATGAGGTCTCGAGTGCGTCGTCCTGATCGCGGGCCGGGTCAAAGACCGGACAGGGCGGCCGCCGCCGCATCGGGCGGCAGGAGAAAGCAGCGATAGCCAGGGGCCACGCGATCACTGTCGAGCGTGTAGTAGGCGCGGATGGTGCGCGAGGACTGATCGGCCATGGGCGAGATATAGTCGAGCTCAGCCTCGAGGATGGCCGGGTCGACATTGCCGGCGAGCACGACGTAAGGCGCGCCTTCGCGAAGAGCCTGGAGCTGGCCGAGGGGCACGAAGACCTCGACCCGCATCGGCTCGACGACGATCACCTGCGCCAAGGGCCGGCCGTTGGCGGCCTCGCCGGCATCGAGCAGCTCCTCGCCGATGATGCCGCGCGCCGGCGCCCTGATCTCGCCCTTGGCGACGATCACCGCGATCCGCGCCGCCTCCGCCTCGGCGATCGCCATGGCCTCGCGCTCGCGCTCGTACTCGCGCTCGGCGAGCACCAGCTCGCCCTTGATCTTCTCGTACTCGACCCGGCTCAGCACGTTGTGCTGCAGCGCCGGCCGGGCCGAATCGTACTGCACCTGCGCCGCCTCGATCCGGCTCCGGGCCAGCCGCACACCGGCCGCCGATTCCGCCCGCAGCCGGGCATGCGCCAGCTCGGCCGCGGCGATCTCGCTGTCGAGCCGGGCCAGGAGCTCGCCCTCCTCGACCATCTGGCCGGGCCGCACCAGCACCTCCTCGAGCACTCCCTCCACGGGCGTCGCGACCTCGATGATCCGCGACGGCATGATGGCGCAATCCATGGCGCCGGGCGGCCGCAACCCGAGCGGCTCGGCGGCAGCTGCCTGGGCCCGGGCCGCACCGGGCAGCGCGAGAACGCAGGCGGCGGCCATGGCGACGGCCAGGCTGGCCGGTCGGGTCATCGTGTCGTCTCCCATCGGGGATCGTTATCGAGAGCGGTGTGGGCGCTGCCGGCAGCACCACGTCCGCGCGCCACCGAACGCCCGGTATCGACGTGGCGAATGCCGAACAGCCGGGGGAAGTCGGGGATCGCCTGGCGGATCTCGGTCTGTACGTTCAAGACCCCGAGCGGCACGGCGATCTTGGGATCGAGCCCCTGGCTGGCGTAGAACCGCCGATCCGCGTCGTCGATCGATGCCACCTCGGGCGCCGGCGCGCAGGCCGTGAGAACCCCGATCAGGGCGAGCGGCACGGCCGCATTCTTGGCGTTGGCGGACGACATCGGTGGCCTCGTTCGAGCAATCGACAGAACAACCGCCCGTCGCGAGGCGCCATGCGCAGAGGAGCGGCACTGGCGGCTGCCCGGACCCAGGTCAACGCACCGATACCGTCACCCGTCCCCACGCCGCGGCCCACCGCCGAGCGTGGCTAGCTATAATCAATCCAGGGTTGAATACAACTCGAAAGGCGCGCCACCCGCGAGAACACGCCTCCCTTTCGCTCAGCTGGCGAGTGCCTCGGGCTCGATCGCCGCGATCTCGAAGGCCGCCGCGATCAGCGAGCGGGTGTAGGCGGCCTCGGGTGCGGTGAAGATCCGCTCG
>SLRI01000378.1 GCA_007131045.1 Rhodospirillales bacterium | reverse complement strand
TGACCAGCTTTTGGCACTCGCTCTCGGCGGCCCTGCCGGCGGCCCTGGTCGCCGTCGTCCTGGCCTTGCCGGTGGCGGTGCTCGCCGTCCGCTTCCCCTCGCCCCTGGCCCGCTTCGTCGACCGCGTCGCCTATATCGGCTACGCCGTCCCGCCTTTGGCCTTCGCGCTCGCCATGGTCTTTTTGGCGCTGCAGTCGCTGCCCTGGCTCTACCAGACCATGGCGCTCTTGGTCGTCGCCTACGCCTTGAACTTCCTGCCGCTGGCGCTGGGCCCGTTGCGCTCGACCCTCTACCAGATTCCCAAGGCCACCGAGGACGCCGCGCGCACCCTCGGCTACGCACCGTTTCGCGTCTTCTGGCACATCATCCTGCCGCTCACCCGGCGCGGCAGTGTCGTTGCCCTGGTCATGGTCTTCGTCATCGCGATGAAGGAGCTGCCGATCGCCTTCCTCCTCGCCCCCACCGGCTTTCGCTCGCTCGCCATCGTGATGTTCGGGCGGACGTCGGAGGGCTTCTTGATCCAGGCGGCGCCTTACGCGCTGTTGATCGTGCTCCTCTCCTCGGCCGTCGTCTGGCTGGTCTTTCGCCAGGAGAGGAGTGACCAGGCTGCCGGTTTTTGAACGGTTCTAACGCCGGTTCGGCGCCTTCGCCTTTATCAGTGGCCGTTCGGCCCGGTAGAAGCTTTCCAGGGAGCCGTCGCAAATCTCGAGTGCGATCGCCACTTGAGGGGTCGCCGAGAGGGCCAGAGCAAGCGCCCTGACAGACAGAACGGGTTTTGATGTCGAGTGCCGCCACCATCATGGAACGACCGAGAGCCACCGCCGCCGCGGCGGCGCAAGGGGTGGCGCTCGCTGTCTCGGGCCTGACCCATCGCTTCGGCGCCACTCGGGTCGTCGACGACGTGAGCTTCGCCGTGCCGGCTGGCGAGGTGCATTGCCTGATGGGCCCGTCGGGCTGCGGCAAGACCACCACGCTGCGGCTGATCGCTGGGCTGGAGACCGTGCAGGCCGGCCGGATCACGCTCGGCGATGCGGTGATCGCCGAGCCCGGCCACTCGATGCCGCCGGAAAAGCGCCGCATCGGCCTGCTCTTTCAGGACCTCGCCCTCTTTCCCCACCTCTCGATCGCCGACAATGTGGCCTTCGGCATCAAGGGCGACGCCCGCGCCGAGCGTGATGCCAAAGTGCGCCGGCTGCTCGACATGGTCGGCATGGCGCGGCACGCGGCGAAGTTTCCCTCCCAGCTTTCGGGCGGCGAGCAGCAGCGGGTGGCGCTGGCCCGGGCCCTCGCCCCGCAGCCCCGCTTGATGCTGCTCGACGAGGCCTTCTCCTCGCTCGATGCCAGTCTCAGGACCGAGGTCAGGGCCGAGACCCTGCGCATCCTCGAAGACGCGGGCGTGCCCACCCTCTTGGTCACCCACGACCCGGAGGAGGCGATCGTCGCCGGCGACCGGGTGCACGTCATGCAGGCCGGGCGGCTGATCCAGAGCGGCCCGCCGGACGAGCTCTACAAGCATCCGGTCAACGAGTTCGTCGCCAATTTCTTCGGCCCCACCGTCCGCTTCGAGGCGAAGACCAGGGGCGGGCTCGCCTGGACGCCCCTGGGCATGATCGCCGCCCCGGCCCAGCCGGACGAGACGCCGGTGAGCGTGGTCTTTCGCGCCGAAGCGCTGCACCTGCGCCCGGACTACAACGGCACCGGCCAGGCGGGCCAGGTGGTCGCCTGCCGGCGCATGGGCCCGGCCTGCGATCTCAGCCTGAAGCTCGAGACCGGCAGCACCATCAAGATCCGCAAGCCGGTCGAGACTCCGCACCACATCGGCATGCGGATGGGTCTCGACATCGACCAGCGCTACACCTTCGTCTTCCCGCAGTAGCCGGCGTCTTCCTGCAATAGCCGGCGTCTTGCCGCGATAGGCAGGGTCGCTCGGCGAGTGCGCCGCCGCTGGTCGAGCGGCCTACCGCGCCACATCGCTGGCCGCCCGGTCGGCCGAGCGACGCAGGCCCCTGGATCAGCGCACCAGACCCAGCCGGCCGAGGCCCTTGCGCCAGAGGAAGCGGACGAGGAAGCCTTTGAGCAGGCTGTCCGGGAAGCGCCAGAGGCCGATCAGCAGGAGCTGGGCGAAGCGCTTCTTGTTGCCGCCGTAGAGGGCCGCCCGGGCGGTCGCCCAGAAATAGTCGATCGCCGCGTTGCGCTGCAGCCGCGCCCGTTGGCCGGGGGCGATGCGCGCCTTGACCGCCGGCAGGTTGAAGACCTTGTCGATGGCCTTGGAATCGAGATCGGCGGAGGCCAGGCCGTGCTGGGAGAAGGCGCTGCGCCGGCGTTGGCGATAGAGCAGCACCGGCCGATTGCCGAGTGTCGCGAAGTCGCTGAAGAGGGCCAGGCGACACCAGAAATCCCAGTCCTCGGCGATCCGGATGGCGGCATCGAAGCCGCCGGCGGTGCGCGCTGCCGCTGTGCGGATGGCGATCGCCCCGCCGTTGACGATGGCGTTCCTGGCCAAGAGCTGGCCGAGCGCGTCGGTCGGGCCGAAGGCCGGACGGTCGGCCGCGGTCTCGCCGTCGATCAAGCGGCCCGCCTCGTCGATCTTGCTGTGCCCGCCGACCACGGCCACCGCCTCGGGGTTGACCCGAAAGGCGCGCAAGAACGCCTCGAGCGCATCCTCGGCGAGCAGGTCGTCGCCGTCGAGAAACAGCACGTAGGGGCTCTTGACGGCGGCGAGACCGATGTTGCGCGCGGCACTGACCCCGCCGGCCTCGGCCTCGATCAGCCGCACCCGGGGATCGTCGGCGAAGCTTTCGGCGACCGCCTTGGAGCCGTCGGTGCAGCGGTCGAGCACGACGACGAGCGCCAGCTCGCGCAGGCTCTGCTGCAACACGCTCGCCATCGTCGGGCCGAGATAGTCTTCCACGTTGTGCGCCGCGATGACGATGCTGATCATCGGCTCCACCGCCGTCGGCCTCGTCCAATCGAGCCTGCCGCCCGCGCTCCGCTCGGCACTGGCTCTGGCGGCTGGCTCGGCGGTTGGATCAGCGGCAAGGGTCATGCGGGCTTCCTCGAGCGGCGACAGCAGGCGGCGACAGCGGACAGCGACGAAGGCTACCGGCAACCAACGTCCGGCCCGATGGTTATGCCAGAGACCGCACGGCCGTTCGGGCCGTGTCGCGGCGCAGACCTATCCGGGTAGGGCCGGGCGTTAAGCGCCGTGGCCGGCTACTCGTTCGGGCATCGGGCTGGACGCCGAGGCGGCGGCTCGGGATAACAGAGGCGGGCACGGGCCGGCGGCGTCGCCCCGGCGAGATGGCGGTATTCGGGCCGAACGGGAGAGCGGGCGATGCGGATCGGCAAATCGGGTGACGGAGCGCTTGCGCGCCGCGTCTTGATCGTGGTCGCGATCCTCGGCCTCGCCGCCCTGCTCTGGTATCTGGTCGACGTTCTGCTGCTCGTCTTCGGATCGGTGCTGATCGCCGTGCTGCTGCGTGCCGCGGCAGCACCGATCAACCAGCGCACCGGCATCGGCGACAACTGGGCGCTCGCCGCAGCCACCCTCTGCGTGACGCTCGTCATCGTCCTCGCGAGCGTCCTCTTCGGCGCCGAGGTCAGGGCGCAGACCGTCAAGCTGCTCGAGACCCTGCCCGCCGGCTGGGAGACCTTCGTCGAGCGCACACTGCGCGGCTCTCTGCAAGAAGAGATCATCGAGGGGGCCGACGACGCCGTGCCGGGGGTGGGGCAGATGATCGGCAACGTGCTGCTCGGCGCCTGGACGGTCGTGGGCGGCCTCAGCGCCGTGGTGCTGATTATCGTGGGTGGCCTCTACCTCGCGGCCCAGCCGGAAATCTATCGCCGCGGCTTCTTGCTGCTCTTGCCCGACGACGGCAAGCGGACGGCCGGGGCGGAGACGCTCGATGCGCTGGGCGAGGCGCTGAAGCTCTGGCTTCTCGGCCAGCTCGCCACCATGGCCTTCATCTTCGTCGTCACCCTGGCCGGGCTCTGGTTGATCGGCTTGCCCGCGGCCCTGGCGCTCGCGGTCTTCGCCGGGCTCGCCCAGTTCGTGCCCATCCTCGGCCCGATCGTGGCCTCGATCCCGGCGCTTCTGGTGGCGCTGACCGAAAGCTGGACGATGGTGCTCTGGGTCTTGGGCCTCTACATCGTCATCCAGCAGATCGAGAGCAATCTCGTGACCCCGCTGGTGCAGCGGCACACCGTGAATCTGCCGCCGGCCCTGCCGCTTTTTGCCGTGGTCGTCTTCGGCCTCTTGTTCGGCCTCGCCGGCGTTCTGCTCGCCACGCCGCTCGCCGTCCTCGCCTTCGTCGCCATCAAGAAGCTCTGGGTGCGCGACACGCTGGGCGAGACGACCCGGCTGCCCGGCGAGTCGGACGAAGAGGTCGAGATGCCGCAGGCCGGAGAGTGAGCCTCAGGCCGGCTCGGCCTCGCGGCGGCGCATCATTTCCACGAAGGCCGGGCGGGCCTGGCAGGCGTCGTACCAGCGCTTCAGGTCGGGACGAGCGGCGAAGAGCTCGGGTGCCGCGCTGGCGTAGCGCAGCACCTCGGCGGTGTTGAGGTCGGCGACGGTGAAGCGGTCGGCAACCAGCCACTCGCGATCGGCGAGATGCGCATCGAGCACCGCGAACCTGGGGCCGAGCGCGGCGATCGCGGCTCGGGCCTCGGCCGGATCGCGCTCGGCTTCGGGCAGCATCAGGCGATTGAGCTGGACCTGCAGGGTATGCGGCTCGGCCTCGGTCGCCGCCCAAAAGCTCCACATCGTCATCTGCCCGTCCTCGGCGAGG
>SLRI01000511.1 GCA_007131045.1 Rhodospirillales bacterium | reverse complement strand
GGCATCGAGGCCGTCGACGAAGCCCACGAGCTTGTTGGTCTCGCCGGCCATGGCGGAGAGCACGACGCAGACCCGCTCGCCAGCGCGGACATGCCGCGCCACCCGCGCCGCCACGTGGCGAATGCGCTCTAGATCGGCGACCGAGGTGCCGCCATATTTCTGCACGACGATGGACAACGAAGGGTCTCGCTTCAGCTGGTCGCCGTCGGACGGGCGCGGGGCTGCGGGAGGCGACGGCGCGCCGCCGACCCGAACGTCCCGCGGCCGCTCGAGCGTATCCGCCCCGAGCGCATCCGCAAAAGGGTCGGTATCGACCCGGGGTCGGCCGGATGCGCCACCTTCTAGCCAGCAGGGGTTCGATGAGCAAGCAACAGAGCGGCCAACCTGCGACCGGCGAGGCGGTCGACGGCCGCGAGGTCGGCAAGTTCGAGGCGATCGCCGCCGAGGTCTGGGACCCGGCCGGGCCGATGCGCCCGCTGCATCGCCTCAATCCCCTGCGCATCGGCTACATCCGCGAGCAGGCGCACAACCTGCTGGGTACCGGAGCTGCAGCATCGCTGCGCCCGTTCGAGGGGGTGACGCTCGCCGATATCGGCTGTGGTGCGGGGCTGCTGGCCGAGCCCATGGCGCGGCTCGGCGCCAGCGTCACCGGCGTCGACCCGTCGGTCCGCTCGATCCGCGCCGCCCGGGCGCATGCCGCAGCGAGCGATCTCGAGATCGACTACCGCGCGGTCGGTGTGGAGACGCTGGCCGATGCGGGCGAGGTCTTCGACATCGTCCTGGCGATGGAGGTGATCGAGCACACCGGCGATCCCGATCTCTTCATCTGCCAGCTCGCCGACATCACCCGCCCGGGTGGTCTCCTGGTGATGTCGACCCTCAACCGCACGGTGAAGTCCTATCTCTTGGGCGTCGTCGCCGCCGAGTACCTGCTCGGCTGGCTGCCCAGGGGTACCCACGACTGGCGGCGCTTCGTCGAGCCCTCGCTGCTCGCCCGCCTCTTGCGCCGCCGCGGCTTTCGGGTGGTCGACACGACCGGCGTGGTCTATCGCCCGGCGACCGGCGATTTCGCCCGCAGCCGCGATCGCGACGTCAATTATATGATCAGCGCGGTGCGCGACTGAGCCGGTTCAGATAACGGGCAGGAGGTGGCGGACGATCCGCGCCGAGCCGGCTGCCACCTCCTCGACGAAGCGGCCGAAATCGACCGCCGAATCGGCACCTGCGAGGTCCGAGAGCGCGCGGATGACGAGGTGCGGGATGGCGAACGCCTCGGCCACCTGGCCGATCGCCCCGCCCTCCATCTCGATCGCCTGGCCGCCGAGGTCGCGAAACAGCCGCACCCGGGTCGCCTCGCAGTTCAAGAACTGATCGCCGGTGAGGATCGTGCCGAAGGTGACGGCGGGCGTGCGCGCCCGGCCACCGGCGGCGGCGGCCGAGAGCGGCTCGGGCGCGAAGCCGTCGAGCCGGTCGCGCACCCGGGCGAGGAGGTCCGCCGGCGGGCGGTAGCCGAGTTGGTCGGTGGGGTTGAAGAACGGCACGTGGCCGGCCTGGTAGGTGTGCACCCGCTCGCCCTGCAGCACGCCCGCGTCGTGCTGCAGCGTCCGCTCGCCGATCACCAAATCGCCGACATGGAGCGAGGGATCGAGGCCGCCGGCCACACCCGAGAAGACCAGCGCCCGGCAGCCGAAGCGGTCGGCGAGGAGCGTCGCGGTCAAGGCCGCGTTGACCTTGCCCACACCACCCCCGGCGAGCACCACCTCGTGGCCGTCGAGCCTGCCGGAGACGAAGGCGAGGCCGGCGAGGAGGGCTTCGCTCGTCGCAGTCGTCGCCTGGGCCAGGTGGCCGAGCTCTTGCGGGATGGCGCAGATGATGCCGATGGTCACGGGCGCACTCCGACCTTAATGTCCCGGCGCTCGCGTTAACCGAAGGAACCGCATCGTGCAACGTGCCATCACCCGCCTAGACCACCTGATCATCGGTGTGCAGGACCTCGAGGCCGCTCGCGAGCGCTGGGCCCGGCTCGGCTTCAACTCGACGCCCCGGGGCCGGCATGTCGGCTGGGCCACGGCCAACTACTGCATCATGTTCGAGGAGGACTATCTCGAGCTCTTGGGCATCGTCGATCCTTCGGGCTTCACCAACGGCCTCGACGAGCTCTTGGCCAGCCGCGGCGAGGGTCTTTTGGGCATCGTGCTGCAGACCAGCGATGCCGAGGCCACCGCCGCCGCCTGGCAGGCAGCCGGGCTCGCCTCGGCGAAGGCGGGCTCGCTGATGCGGCTCCTGGAGAGCGAGGATCCGCCGGTCGAGCTGCGCTTCGCCAACGTCATGCTCGACCCCGCCGACCGGCCGGGCTTCAACATCTTCGCCTGTCGGCACCTGACGCCCGAGCATCTCCGTCGACCGGCTTGGCTCCGGCATCCGAACGGCGCCCTGCGGATCGCCGGCCTCACCGTGATCGCCGACGACGTCGAGCCTTTGGCCCGGCTCGCCGAGCAGCTCGTCGGCAGTGCCGAGATGACCCGCACCGATCAGGTCCGTGCGATGCAGACCGGCACGGCACCGATCATGCTGGCCACACCGGACGACGCGGCGCTCCTGCATCCGGGCTTCGAGCTGCCCGAGGCGGCGCCCGAGCCGCTGCTCGCCCTGATGGAGATCGCCGTCGCCGACCCGGAAGAGACGGCGAAATTCCTGGCCCGGCAGGAGGTGGCGCACGCCCGTGACGGCGACGGCAGCGTGCTGGTCGCCGCCGAGCACGCCAACGGGGTATGCCTCGCTTTCGTGCCCGCCTAGCGCGCTAGCGCTCGGGATAGGCCCAGCCCATGCCCATGCCGCTGTCGAGGGTGATGGTCGTCCCGGTCATCGAGGGCGACTGCACGACGAGCCTGAGGGCCGCGGCGATCTCGGCCAGGCCGGTGGCCTGCTGCATGGGTGTCCGCTCGACCAGCCGGTCGAAGCGCTCTTCGCTCATGCCGGGCGCCTTCAGCGCCTGACCGAGAGCGATGGTGTTGACTCGGATGCGCGGCGCCAGGTCGCGGGCGATGACGGCGGCGGCCATGGCCAGGCCGGCCTTGCTGACCGAGTAGCCGAGATAGCTGGCCGTGGGATTGGTGGTGCGCTGATCGCCGAGATTGACGACGAGGCCCCGGGCATCTTCGGGCAGGGCTCGGGCCAAGGCTCGGGTGAGCAGCAGCGGCGCTTCGAGATTGACCCTGAGCTGCAGGCGGAAACGCTCGAGCTCGAGGGTGGCCAGGCGATCCGCCTCGAACATCGCGGCGTTGTTGACAAGCATGCCCAAGGGCCCGCCGAGGGCTGCCGCGGCCTCGCCGACCAGCCCGGCTGCGGCTTCGGGATCGGCGAGATCGGCCCGGACCACCACCGCCCGACCGCCTGCCTTCTCGATCTCGGCTGCGAGCTCGAAGGCGGCGGTCGTCGCCTGCCGGCAGTGGATCGCGACGGCGAAGCCGAGGTCGGCCAGGGTCAGCACCAGGGTCCGACCGACGCGCAGCGCCCCGCCGGTCACCAGCGCCTGCGGCGGCAGGCCGTCTGGCATCTGCGCCGCGCTCGGGCTATGTTGAAAGGTGGATCTGGCTTGCATCGCAGTTCTGGTCCATTGGTGATCGTTTCATTCTCACTGGCGGAAGCGCGCTTTGTTGAACCTGATTCTCGGCGGTGTGGCGGTCTACGGGGCCTATGTGGGCGCTCTCTACCTCCTCCAGGACAGGCTGGTCTTCCGCCGTGACCTGGCCACCGTGCCGAACTATCCGCTGCCCGGCGGCACCGAGCGGCTGGAGTTGCGCACACCCGACGGCGAGACCATCGTCGGTAATCTGGTGCGCGCGAGACGGCAGAGCCGCGGCCTGGTCATCGGCTTTTCCGGCAATGCCTGGAACGGCGACGACTGCACCACCTTCATCGCGCATCGCCTCACCGACGTCGACACCGTCGTCTTCCACTATCGCGGCTATACGCCTTCCACCGGCACGCCGGGCGAGGCGGCGCTGTGCGCCGATGCGCTCTTGATCTACGACACCATGGTCAAGGGCATGCAGCCCGAGCGGGTCTACGCCTTCGGCTTCAGCCTCGGCTCCGGCATCGCCGCCTATCTCGCGGCCAACCGCCCGCTCGCCGGCCAGCTGCTGGTCACCCCGTTCGATTCGATCGAGGCGATCGCCCGGAACCGCTATTGGGGCGTGCCGGTCCGCTATCTGATCAAGAACCCGTTTCGCAGCATCGACCATTTGAACGGCAAGCCGGTGCCGACCGCCGTCATCCTGGCGAGCGAGGACCGCATCGTGCCGCACGAGCGCTCGGAATGCCTGATCCGCTCGCTGATCGATCCGGTCCTGGTCGAGACCGTCCCCGACAGCACGCATGTCAGCATCTACGACATGGTGGCGATCGACCACCTCCTGCACCGCTCGTTCGACGCGCTCGAGGCCCGAGCGCTGGCCAACGCGGCACCGGCGGCGGCGATGGCGGCGGACTGAGCCCGACTGGCCGGCTGCCGCAAGCCGCGCCATGTCACCAAAAGGGGGTGGGCGAGAAGGAGGTGACGCGATGCGCATGTTGGCGATCGGGCTGGTGCTCTGGCTCGGCGCGGCCGTGCCGCTGGCGGCGGCCGATCAGGAGGACCCGCGCCTCGACGGTCTCTTCGCGGCGCTGGCGGCGACCGAGAACAGCGCCGCTGCGGCACCGATCGAAGCCCGGATCTGGTCGATCTGGCACGAGATCGACGATCCGGCGAGCGCGCGGCTCTTGCGCCAGGGCTCGGATGCCATGGCG
>SLRI01000140.1 GCA_007131045.1 Rhodospirillales bacterium | reverse complement strand
GCCACGCCGCCCCGGCGCGGGCCATCCAGAGCACCGCCTCGACGAACGCCCGGGTCGGCGCCTCCTGGGCGACGTAGATGCCGGGATGCTCTTTGAGACATGCCCAGATCCGCTGCCACTCGTCGTCGGAAAACCGCGCTCCGGTCATCTGTCGGAACTCCCTGCCGATTTCAGATCAGCAGGTTCCAAGCGTGACCTAATCCAAATTGTCAACAGAACCTAGTCTTCGGAAGTGGTTGGTGATCGGGTAGCGGCGGTCGCGGCCGAAGGATTTGGCGGTGATCTTGACGCCTGGGGGGGCTTGGCGGCGTTTGTATTCGGCGATGTCGAGGAGGTTGGAGACGCGGCGGACGGCGTCCTCGGGGTGGCCGGCCTCGACCAGCTCGGCGGCCGAGAAGTCGTCCTCGATCAGGCCTTGGAGGATGGCGTCGAGCAGCGGGTAGGCGGGGAGCGAGTCCTCGTCCTTCTGGCCCTCGCGGAGCTCGGCGGTGGGGGGTTTTTCGATGGTTCGCAGCGGCACGGCCATGCCCTCGGGGCCGAGGCAGCCTTCGGGGCGCGTGCTGTTGCGGTAATGGCAGAGCGCGAAGACGGTGGTCTTGTAGACGTCCTTGAGGACCGAGTAGCCGCCGCACATGTCGCCGTAGAGGGTGGCGTAGCCGACCGACATCTCGGACTTGTTGCCGGTGGTCAGCACCATCGAGCCCAGCTTGTTGGAGACGGCCATCAGGATCAGGCCGCGGATGCGGGACTGGATGTTTTCCTCGGTGGTGTCGGGCGGACGGTCGCCGAACAGCGGCGCCAGCATCCCGCCGAAGGCCTCGAAGGCGGGCTCGATCGGCACAGTGTCCAGCTCGATGCCGAGCAGTGCCGCCGATTCGCGGGCGTCCTCGAGGCTCTCCTCGGAGGTGAAGCGGGACGGCATCATCAGCGCGTGCACCCGCTCGGGGCCGAGCGCGTCGGCGGCGACGGCGGCCGAGAGGCCGGAATCGACGCCGCCCGAGAGGCCGAGGACGACGCCCGGAAAGCCGTTCTTGGCGACGTAGTCGCGCAGGCCCAGGACCATCGCCCGATAGATGGCGTCGAGCGGCTCGGGCGGGGTGGCGAGCGACCGCTCGCCCGTGGGCACGAAGCCGTCGCCGTCGTCGGCCCAGGTGGTCAACAGCAGCGCCGGCTCGAACCAGGGCGCTTGGGCGACGAGCCGGCGGTCGGCATCGAGCGCGAAGGACGCGCCGTCGAAGACCAGCTCGTCCTGGCCGCCGACGAGGTTGAGGTAGACGAGCGGCAGGCCGGTCTCGGTGACCCGGGCCACGGCGTGCTGCAGGCGGACGTCCTGCTTCGTCGCCTCGAAGGGCGAGCCGTTGATGACGATCAGGATCTCCGCCCCGCTCTCTTCCAGCCCCTCGGCGACGTCCGGGGTCCACATGTCCTCGCAGACCATGGCACCGATGCGGACCGTCCCGCCGCCTTCGAGGTCGAGGCGCATCGGGCCCGGGACGGGGCCGGCGGCGAACACCCGCTTCTCGTCGAACACGCCGTAATTGGGCAGCTCGTGCTTGGCGCGTCGGGCCTTGATCTCGCCGGCTGCCAA
Source organism: Rhodospirillales bacterium (assembly GCA_007131045.1). Classification (GTDB taxonomy): domain Bacteria; phylum Pseudomonadota; class Alphaproteobacteria; order Geminicoccales; family Geminicoccaceae; genus SLRI01. Next base: position 3,206 of record SLRI01000140.1, on the reverse strand, counting down.
AAGGAAGGCGCCGTTGTAGGGCCGGCCCTTGCCGTCCGCCCAGGGGGCGCCGAGCAGGATGGCGGGGCCGGCTTCAACGGTCTTCGCGGCGAGCTCGCCCAGCAGGCTGGCGGTGCGCTCGAGCAGCGCCGGCTTGAGCACCAGGTCCTCGAGCGGGTAGCCGGTGAGCGCCAGCTCCGGAAAGACCACGAGGTCGGCGCCGGCTTCGGCGGCCTCGCGCCAGAGCTGCTCGATCAGCGCCAGGTTGCCGTCGAGGTCGCCGACGGTCGGGTTGCACTGGGCGAGGGCAATGGTGAAACGGGTCGACAAGGGCCTCTGTCCTTCTCTCGACGAACGAATCGGTTGACCGGCGCCATCCCGGACCAGGTATGTCTAATGGCCCTTCGGGCAACGCACCAGCCGCCCGCGAAGCGAGGCCGGCCGACCGCAAGAGGCGAGAGGAACGTCCGTTGGACCGCATCCAGAGCATGGAGGTTTTCGTCAAGGTGGCGCAGGCCGGCAGCCTCTCGGCCGCAGCCCAGGCGCTGGGCCTGTCCAAGTCCACCGTCAGCAAGCACCTCTCGGCGCTCGAGGAGCATCTGGGTGTGCTGTTGATCAATCGGACGACGCGGCGGCTGTCCTTGACCGAGCTCGGTGCCGCCTATCGCGATCACGCACAGCAGATGCTGGCCCTGATCGAGGAGACCGAGCTCGCGATCCAGGAGCACACGGTCGAGCCCAAGGGCAAGCTCCGGGTCAATGCGCCGATGAGCTTCGGCATCCTGCACCTGGCGCCGCTGCTGCCGGGCTTCATGACGGCGCACCCCCGGATCGAGGTGGAGCTGGTCCTCGACGATCGCCGGATCGACCTGATCGACGAGGGCTTCGATCTGGCGATCCGTATCGGCCGGCTCGATGACAGCACGCTGATCGCCAGGCGCCTCGCCTCGGTGCATTTCGTCTGTGCCGCGGCCGAGCGCTATCTGGCACAGCATCGGCCGATCGGCCACCCGGACGATCTCGCTCGGCACAACTGCCTGCGCTATACGCTGGGCCGGCAGCCGGGCGAGTGGCGTTTCGCGCGCGGCGAGGAGAGCGTGACGGTGAAGGCTACGGGCACGCTCGCCGCCAATAACGGCGAGGCGTTGCGTGAGGCGGCGGTTGGCGGGCTCGGGGTGATCTACCAGCCGGTCTTCATCATCGACGCCGATCTCCGGGCCGGCCGGCTGACGCCGTTGCTCGAAGACTGGCAGACCCCGACCATCGACATCCACGCCGTTTTTCCCGAGCAGCGCCGGTTGCAGCCGAAGCTGCGCCGCTTCGTCGATCATCTGGCCGATGCGTTGCGCCGGCCGGACGTCTGGCCCTGTGCCCAGGTGGGTGCGGCGTGAGCGCGGTGGACGCCGACGTTCTCGTGGTGGGGGCCGGCATCGTCGGCCTCTCCTGCGCGCTCTTTTTGCAGGAGGACGGGCTGGAGGTCACCCTGGTCGATCCGGCGGCACCCGGCAGTGGCACCTCCTCCGGCAACGCCGGGATCATCAGCGTCGCCTCGGTGATGCCGATCGTCACCCGCGAGACCTTGAAGGCCGTGCCCGGCATGTTGGCCACCCCGGCGGGGCCGCTCAGCCTGCGCTGGCGCTATCTGCCCAGCCTCGCCCCCTGGCTCGTCCGGGCGGCGCTCGCCACCCGCAAGGCCACGGTCGAGCGGGCGATGGTCGGCATCCAGGCGCTGGCGAGCCGGGCGCTGCGGGCGCACGAGGTGCTGGTGCAGCGGGCGGGCGCCGGCGACCTCTGGCACTCGAAGGGCTGGGTCAAGGTCAGCCTGGACCGCGCCGCCCTCGAGCGGTTCCTGGCCTCCGAGACTCCTGCCCTGGAGCGCTTCGGCGTTGCCCACGAGGTGCTCGATCGGGGTGCCCTGCACGACCTCGAGCCCGGCCTCTCGAGCGAGGTTGCGGGCGGGCTCTGGCTCACCGGGAACCGCGAGATCAGCGACCCACGGGCCTATAGCGACCGGCTGGCCGCCCTCTTCTTCGAGCGTGGCGGAAAGCACCTGCGGCGGCAGGTCAGGGGGCTGGCGATCGAGGGCGGCGAGGTCACGGGCCTACTCACCAACGACGGCACTCTCAGGGCCCGGACGGTGGTGATCGCTGCCGGGGCGTTTTCGGCCGACCTCGCGGCGGCGGCCGGACACCGGGTGCCGCTCGAGGCCGAGCGCGGCTATCACCTGATGCTGCCGCAGCCGGTCGACCCCGACGGCCGGAAGCTGCTCGGCCGGCCCGTCTACTGCATGGACCCGGGTTTCGTCCTGGCACCGATGGATCACGGGCTCAGGCTGACCAGCGGCGTCGAGCTGGCATCGACGGAAGCCGCGCCGGATTTCGCCATCCCGCGCCGCCTACTGCCGATCGCGCGGCGCTACCTGCCGGGCCTCGAGGAGCGGGTGGTCAGCGAATGGCAGGGCTGCCGCCCGTCGCTCCCGGACAGCCTGCCGGTGATCGGCAAGAGCCGCCGCCATCCCAATGTCCACTTCGCCTTCGGTCACCAGCACCTGGGCCTGACCCTCGGTCCGGTGACCGGGCGGATCGTCGCGGATCTGGTGGCCGGTCGTGATCCGGGCCTGGACCTCACCCTCTACGCGCCGGACCGGCGGTTCTGGTAGCGGGGCGCTCGCTCGGCCGCGACGGCGGAGCAACAGCTGGACGGCGAAGGCGCGGCGGTCCTTGGATTGTGGTTCGCGGCATGGCGGCGTTCCTGCAGCTCGGTGAACGTATCGGCACAAGCGACGATATCCGCTGGGAAGCCCAATCGACGGGCATCGCGTAGCCGGATCGGCGTGCGCTCAGCCCGGCAGGGTGCGCAGGGCCGCAGCGAAGAGCGGCCAGGCGGCGGCGAGGGCCATCGACCAGACCAGCAGCAGCCAGACCAACAGGCCGCCCACCACCACGGTGCTCGAGACGTACGGCATTGCCCGCGCCGGGGGCACCAGGGTGACGCCGAGAAACGGCAGCGCGAAGACACCGAACAACATCAGGACGCTCAGCATGCGTAGCGTCCAATCCGGCACCGGCCGGCTCTGACCGTTACGGGACGGGCGTCGACGAGCATGATTCCTCCGTCTCTCTCGCTGGAACTACATCTGGCGCGAGTATTGTGGTCTTGTTGAACCGACGCACGATAGACGGGTTTGTTCCCACCCTGGCGCCTCGACCCTGGCGCCTCGACCCTGG
>SLRI01000711.1 GCA_007131045.1 Rhodospirillales bacterium | reverse complement strand
GCGGCGAGGGCTCCTGCGGCCAGCATGAAGACCATGGTGCAGCCGGACGTGATGCCGGGCTTGGCGAACGGGATGACGATCCGGGTGTGGATCCGCCACCAGGGGGCACCGAGGTCGCGCGCCGCCTCGATCTGGTTCTTGTCGAGGCTCTCGATCGCCGAATAGAGCGGAAAGACCATCAACAGCACGTAGGCGTAGGCCAGCCCGGCATAGAGGGCGACGTCGGCGCGGATGAAATCGATCGGCTGGTCGATGATCCCGAGCCCGAGAAGCGAGGTGTTGATCAGCCCACTGCTGCCGAAGATGATGCGGAAGGCGAAGGCGCGGAGGATCTCGTTGACCCAGTAGGGGATGATCAGCGCGACCGCGAGGATGCGGGCATCCACACCCTTCGCCACCTGGGCCAGGTAGTAGGCGACCGGGTAGCAGATCACGAGATTGACGATGGTGACGAAGGCGGCGGCGATGATCGTCCGGCTGAAGACCAGGACGTCGACCCGGTTCCAGCCGTCCGGATTGCCCGGCAGGCCGTAGACGAAGTGGCGGTAGTTCTCGAGGGTGTAGACGTCCCGCGGCCCGCCCTGCTGCGCTGCCGGCAGGTCGTAGCGCAGCGAGAAGTCGATCATCGCGAGCTGCGGCAGGACGATCAGGAACAGCACCCAGAAGGTGACGGCGATCAGGATGTAGCCGCCGAGAAAGAGCCCGTTGCGCTCGAGAAAGCCGCCGAGAAAGCTCCCGAACCCGCTGATCAGCTTCATCGCCGCCGCTATTCCTCTTCCGACAGCGCGCCCGGGGGCAAGGCCACGGCCTTGGCCGGGTCGAAGGCGACGCGCAAAGCCGTGCCGGGGCTCGCCCCGCGCGCCGCACCCTTGTTGACCAGCGAGGCGCGTAGCCGGGTCCCGCTTCGATGCTCGAGCTGGAGATGCAGGTTGGGGCCCTCGAACTCCTCGCCGACGACGGTGGTCTCGATCACCGCTTCGTCCGAAGCGCCTTCGGCGTCGATGTCGAGCGCCTCGGGGCGGATGAAGAGCATCGCCTCGGCACCCGGCTGGAGCCTGCCCTTGGCTGCGGTCGCGATCCGTGCGGCGAGGCTGCCGACCGCGGTCTCGACCAGCGCCATGCCGTCGCGAATGGCCGAGACGCGGCCCGCAAAGGCGTTGTTCTCGCCGACGAACGAGGCCACGAAGGCCGAGGCCGGGTCGTCGTAGATCGTCCGCCCGTCACCGATCTGCTCGATCACGCCCTCGCGCATCACCGCCACGTGGTCCGACATCGTCAGCGCCTCGCCCTGGTCGTGGGTGATGTAGATGAAGGTGAGCCCGACCCGGCGCTGGATCGAGCGGAGCTCGCTGCGCATGTGCTGCCTGAGCTTGAGATCGAGGGCCGAGAGCGGCTCGTCGAGGAGCAGCACCGAGGGCTCGGCGCAAAGCGCCCGGGCGATCGCCACCCGCTGCTTCTGCCCGCCCGAGAGCTCGTGGACGTATTTCTGGCCCTGGCCCTCGAGCGCGATCAGCGCCAGGAGCTCCTCGGCCCGGCGCCGGCGCTCGGCCACGCCCACCTTCTTCATCTCGAGCGCGAACGCGATGTTCTCCCAGACGGTCATCAGCGGAAAGAGGGCGAGGTTCTGGAAGATCAGCGCCGTCGGCCGCCGGTTCGGGCCGATCCGCGCCATGTCCTTGCCGCCGATCCGCACCGTGCCGGCGGTCGGCTGCAGAAAGCCGGAAATGGTCCGCAGGATCGTCGTCTTGCCGCAGCCCGAGGGGCCGAGGAAGCTGAAGAATTCGCCGGGCTCGATCCGCACGTCGGCATCGCGCACCGCGACGAAATCGTCGAACTGCACCGTCAGCCCGTCGAGCTCGACGCCGACCCCGCCGTTCATCCGACCGTCATCCGCGGGCTCCGCTCCGTGCCGCGTCGAGGATCGCCCTGCCGGCCGCGCAGCCGGCCGGCAGGGCCTCGATCGCTCAAGCCGCCAGGAAGCGGTTCACGTACTCGGCCTGAACGTCCGAGTACCAGGGCTCGTTCGCCGGCCAGGGGTTCAGATTGGCCAAGGCGTCACCGGGATAGGCATCCGCGAAGTTCTGCGCATAGGCATCGCCGGCATAGCGCTCGGCACCCAGCACCGGCGAGTTGTAGCCGTGGGTGACGATCGCCCGACCGGCGGGCTCGGCCTCGTAGCAATGCTCGATGAAGGCGTAGATCTCGTCGATGTTCTCGGCCCCGGTCGGGATCGAGAGCCCGTCGACCCAGGCCATCGCCCCCTCGATCGGGGCACGATACATCACCGGCTCGCCCGCGGTCTTGAGCGCCAAGGGCGGGCCGTCCCAGGTCTGCGCCACGACCACGCCCTCGTTCATCAGGCCGTTGCGCTGGGTGTCGGCGTCGTTCCAGATGATCTTGACCACGTGCTTGCGGCCGACGCACCACTCGGTGACCCGGTTCCAGGTCTCGCGCATGAAATCCTGGTCGGTATAGGCCTGCCACATCGAGCCGGGCTCGAGCTCGCCGATCCGCTCCAGGTAGAGCCCGGCGCCGAGCATCATCGAGACCGCCCGGCCCATCGTCTTGCCGGCATTCTCCTCCTGCCAGATGTCGCCGTAGGACGGGAACTCGCCTTCCGGCCGCCAGAGATCGGTGCGCCAGGCGACGCCCTCGGTGCCCCAGATATGCGGCACCCAGTGGCTGCCGCTGCCGTCCAGGTTCCAGAGCGTGTTGCCCTGCTCGATCATGTTCGGGTTGACGTTGGCGGTCGGGATCCGGCCGAGGTCGATCGGCTGCAGGAGCTCGAGCTCCTTCCAGCGAAGGGCGGTGCTCATCGTCGGCGTGACGATGTCGAAGCCCCGGCCCCGCGCCGCGCGGACCCGGTTGATCAGTTCGTCATTGGAGCCGATGCCACTGAAGTTGATCGTGATGCCGGTCTTCTCGGTGAAGCTCTCGCGGAAATCGTCGGGCAGATAGTCCGCCCACATCAGGATGTTGATCTCGCCCGAGGAGGCCAGGGCCCTCGGGCTGATGATCGCCGGTGCGGCGATGGCCGCTGTTGCCGCACTCGTCGTCTGCAAGAAGCGACGGCGGCCGAGACCGGATGCCGGCTGTCGGGGATTGTTGCTCATCGACTCGTCCCTCCTGTCATTGGGGCTGTTCCATCGGGGTGGCGCCCTGGTTCATGCGTAGTGCGACAGACCAGAACTGCGCAAGCACGAAGGTCGCGGTCGATGCGACAAACGACGACCCCGCCTCGCCGCCCGCTGACTAGGCGCCTTTGATGACAGCTTCGCGAAGCGCCGGCAGGGCCGCGTTCCCGCCAGGCAGAGCGAGCACACGACCCTCGCAGCGCCAGCCGAAGAGCGCTATGCTGCACTGCGAAAAATTCGAACCCGATCGCCGGAGACAGTCGATGGCCGCAACCCCCGCCTTCACCCGCGAAAGCGTCACCCTCGCCGGCAAGAAGGGCCTCGTCGTCGGCATCGCCAATGCCGATTCGATCGCCTACGGCTGCGCCCGGGCCTTCAGATTCCTCGGCGCCGACCTCGCCCTCAGCTACCACAACGACAAGGCCAAGCCCCATGTCGAGCCCCTGGCGAAAGCGCTCGAGGCCGAGATCTTCGAGCCCCTCAACGTCCAGGTCGAGGGCCAGCTCGAAGCGCTCTTCGAGCAGATCGAGCAGCGCTGGGGCCGGCTCGACTTCCTCCTCCACTCGATCGCCTTCGCCCCGCGCCACGACCTGCACGGCCGGGTCACCGACTGCTCGAGGGAAGGATTCCTGCAGGCCGTGGACGTCTCCTGCCATTCCTTCATCCGCATGGCCCGGCTCGCCGAGCCCTTGATGAAGGACGGCGGCACGCTCTTCACCATGACCTTCTTCGGCGCGCAGAAAGTGGTCGCGAACTACAACCTCATGGGCCCGGTGAAGGCCGCCCTCGAGGCCACCGTGCGCTACCTCGCGGCCGAGCTCGGGCCGAAGCGCATCCGCGTCCACGCGATCTCCCCCGGCCCGCTGAAGACCCGCGCCGCCTCCGGCCTCGCCGCCTTCGACGAACTCTTGAACAAGTCGGCCGACAAGGCCCCGACCCGAGCCCTCGTCGGCATCGACGACGTGGGTGCCGCCACCGCCTACCTCGCCACCGACGCCGCGCACCTGATCACCGGCAACACCGTCTTCGTCGACGGCGGCTACAACATCATGGGCTGAGGGCCCTGCCCGGCCACACCGGTGCCACGCCGTATGGCCATATGTTGCCAAAAGCACTATAATGTTGCCTCAGGCAACAATGGTCGGTGAGAGGGCATGCCATGGCCGAAGACCACGTCGCAGCCGTTCGACAGTTCAACCGCTTTCACACCCGGCTCGTCGGCGCGCTCGACGACCGGCTCTTGGCCTCCGACTACTCCCTGCCGCAGACCCGTCTGCTCTACGAGATCGCCCACGCCTCGGCCGAAAGCCCGCTCACGGCGGCCGACCTCGCGCGCGATCTCGGGCTCGATCCCGGCTATGTGAGCCGCCTCGTCGCCGGCCTCGGGCGCCAGGGCCTGATCGAGCGCCGGCCCGACCCGACCAACGCGCGGCGCCGCGCCCTCGGCCTCACGCCGCACGGCCGCACCGTCTTCGCCGAGCTCGATCGGGCCGCTGCAGCCGAGGTGCGATCGCTGCTGGCCCCACTTGCCGCAGCCGAGCAGGCGGCACTTACCGGGGCGATGCGCCGCATCCGCCGGCTGCTCGGCGATGCGCCGAAGAGCCGCCCCTTCGTCCTGCGCGATCCCCGCCCGGGCGATCTCGGCTGGATCGTCCACCGCCAG